>JAYUAL010000365.1:0-19343 GCA_043741355.1 Gemmatimonadales bacterium
TGATAGAGCACGCCGTGGCGGGGAGGCACCCGAAGGATTTTGGCGCAGAGCATCGGGGTCAGCGTGAGGGCCACGAAGCCCGAGATGGCGACGGACGCCGCGACCGCAATGCCGAACTCGTTGAAGAGCCGGCCGGTGCTTCCCTTCAGGAAGGCGAGCGGCGTGAAGACCGCTACGAGGGAAATCGTCGTCGCGATGACGGCAAAGGCGATTTCCCGGGTGCCCTTCATCGCGGCTTGCTCGGGAGGCTCGTGCAACTCCTCCTGGTGCCGGAAGGCATTCTCCAGCACGATGATCGCGTCGTCGACCACGATCCCGATCGCGAGGGTCAGGGCCAGCAGGGTCAGGTTGTTGATCGAGAAGTTGAAGGCGTCCATCACCGCGAAAGTGGCGACGATGGAGGCCGGAATGGCCAGCCCGGGGATGATGGTGGCCCGCACGTTCCGAAGGAACACGAAGATGATCAGCACCACCAGCCCCGCGGCCAGGATCAACGTCTCCTGGGCCTCCTTGATGGACCGCTTGACGTAGATCGACTGATCGTAGCCCAGGCCCGCCGTTACCCCGGGCGGCAGAGCCGCCTGCAGATCGGGGAGCGCCTTCCGGACCGCGTCGGCTACGTCGACCAGGTTGGACTTGGACTGCCGCACCAGCGAGAGCCCGACCGCCGGCCGCCCATTGTAGCGGAAAATGCTGCGAACATCCTCGGCGCCGAGCTCGACTTTGGCGACGTCGCCCAGCTTGACGAGCTGGCCGTTGGCGTTGGACACCACCATGCTGGCGAATTCCCCGGCGGTCTTGAGCTCGCCCAGGGAGCGGACCGAGAACTCCCGCCGGTCCGACTCGATCCGGCCGGCCGGAATCTCCACGTTGCGGCTTTGAATCGCGCTGACCACGTCCTGCACCGTCAGCCCGCGAGCGGCCAGAGCGGTGACCGACACCCAGACCCGCATGGCGTAGCGACGCTCACCCCGGATCTCGGCCCGGGCCAGGCCGGGGACGGTCTGGAGCTGGGGTTTGAGTATCCGATCGGCGATTTCGGAGAGCTGCAGCAGATCGTAGGTGTCCGATTCGAGGCCGATGAACATGATGGGCCGGGCGTCCGCGTCCTGCTTGTTCACCACCGGGTCGTCGATTTCCTGGGGGAGCCGCCCCCGCACCCGCGACACGATGTCCCGGACGTCCTGGGCGGCGTCCTCGATCGGACGGTCGAGGTTAAATTCGAGGTTGATGTTGGAGCTCTGCTCCGAGCTGCTGCTCGTCATGGTGCGGAGGCCTTCGAGCGACGCGAGCTGCTCCTCCAGCACGTCGGTCACCGCCGACTCCATCACCTGCGGGTTGGCGCCGCGCAGCGACACGGAAACCGAGACGATCGGGGGGTCGACGTCGGGAAACTCGCGCACCGCAAGCTGCCGGTAGCCGATGACGCCGAAGAGGACCAGCGCCGCGCTCGTCATGCTGGCGAAGACCGGCCGCTTGATGGAAATGTCGGAGAGATTCATGCGCCTGACAGGCCTCGCCAATGGGGCGGCGCGGGACCGATGCGCCGGGACGTCATCTCAGAGGTACGCGATTGTGCGCCAACACGTTGAGACTTACCTCGGAGGACGATGGCCGACAAGCTGACCTCCCGCCAGCAGGCCCAGATCATGGTCCTGGAAAGCCTGCCGGCCAAGTTTGCCCAGATGCACCGGCTCATCGAGGAAATGGCGGGCCCGCGGGCCGACATCTCGGTGGTCCGGCGGCTCTGCCGGCTGCTGGACGAGGGCAAGGGCGCCGCGAGCGGCGTAGGGTTGTCCGCCCTGACCCAGACGATGGGCAGCATGGGGATGATGGCCCGGCGAACCGGGGGGGAGCAGATGAGGATTCGGGGTCTGAGAGAAGGGCTGGCGAGCCTGAAAATAAACTTCGACGGAGCGCTGCGGGCGGCCAAGAAGCCGGTGGCACCAGGCGCAGAAGACCCAGCCGCAGCGAGTTAGCGCTTTTTGGCGACGATCCGGTCCACGATGGGGCCCGAAATCAGGACGACCATGCCGTTGACGAGACCGCCCACCAGGAGGGTCACGTAGGTCAGGGCGAAGAGGATCATTCCCGCCCCCAGTGCAGCGAAAATCCGAATCAACGTCTCCATGGTTCCCCCGGGTATGAGGCAGTATTTTACCCGTCCCCCCGGCCGGCTGGCAACCGCGGGGTCCCGGCTCATTCCCAGCCATCCCCGTATGAGGTGACCCGAATGCGTACGCTATCGATCCTCGCCCTGACCACGCTGATCGCCGTCCCCCTGTCCGCCCAGGGATCCGATCCCGACAAGAAGGTTGCAGGTGGTGGAACGCTCCCCGCGGGGTGGTCGGCCCGGGGCGACAAAGGCGCCACTCTGGAAAACGTCAAGTTCGTGACGATGGGTCCCGGCCTGCACGTGACGACCGGACCGGCGGTCATCCTCTGGAAGGAGACCGACGCGGTGAAGGGGCCGTTCCATACCCTGGCCACGTTCACCCAGACCAAGGCGCCGACCCATCCGGAGGCCTACGGCATCATCGTCGCCGGCGACGACCTGAAGGGCGCGGGGCAGAGCTACATCTACTTCCTGGTCCGAGGCGACGGGAAATTCACCGTACGCAAGCGCACCGGTGAGACTGTCGTCAACCTCACCACCGGGGGCGACACGAACGGCTGGGTCGCGAACGAGGCGCTGGCGAAGCAGGACGCGACGACCGGCAAGGCCACCAACAAGCTCGAAGTCGACGGCAAGGTCGACCCCAGCAAGGTCAGCTTCAAGGTGAACGGGAAGTCGGTGCTCGAGCTCCCTGCCGCCAGCGTGAACCTGGACGGCGCGGTAGGCCTCCGGGTGAATCACAACCTCGACGTGCATGTGGACGGATTCGCGGTCCACAAGATGTGAGGACGGAACCGTCCATCCGACCCACCGTCCTCCCTGTCACGCTGATTTTATCTGGGTCCAGATTTCGTCCCACAGCCCGCTCGCCCGGCCAAGATCCCTCTGGATCTCGAGCCGGGCGAGCTCGTTTGCGGAGGGATACGGAACCGGGTCGGTGAGCAGAGGCATGGCCGCCTGATTGGGCGAGCCGTAGCCGGTGGCGGCCGAGATGGCGGCGCCGATTTCGGGCCGGAGGATGTAGTTGATGAACTCGTGCGCGGCGCGCGGGTGGGGAGCCGCGGCCGGCACGCCCAGCGAGTCGATCCACAGGGTGCTTCCCTCGCGCGGAAGAATCCACTCCAGCGCGGGTTGCTCGCGACGGGCCTGGGCCGCATCGCCATTCCAGAGCTGCGCCAGCCAGACATCGCCGGCGATCAGCTGCGCCTTGACCGGTGCCGACAGGTAGGCCTTCAGATTCTTCTTGGCGGCGGTGGCATCTTTCCGCGCCGCCTCCAGCTCGCCCGGGTCGGTGGAGTTGATCGAGTGGCCCCGGAGCCTGAGGAAGACGCCGATCACGTCGCGGACATCGTCGAGCATGGTCATCTTGCCCCGGGGCTTCTGTCCCAGAAACACGCCCCAGCTCTCCGGCACGTCGGGCACCAGGTCTTTTCGCCAGGCGATGCCGGTCATTCCCCACTGCCATGGCACCGTGAACTTGTTTTCGGGATCGTGCGCAAGGCCGCGGAACGCCGACGCGATGTTGCCGAGGTTCGTCAGGTACTTGAGTGACAGCGGAGCCAGCAGACGGGTCTCCAGCAGCACCGTGACCGCATAGGTGGGGGGCACGATCAGGTCATATCCGGTGGCGCCGGCCTGCAGCTTGGCGACCATCTCCTCGCTGCTCTCGAACGTGTCGTAAGTGACCTTGACGCCGAATTCCTTCTCGAAGCCGGAGATCACTTCCGGACCGATGTAGTCGGACCAGTTGTAGATGTTGAGCTCCGGCTCCAGGGCCCCGAGCTCGGCGCTCCCGGCGCGAGGGCCGGCGGCCTTGCCGCGGCCGCACGCCTGGAGCAGCGACAGCGCCGAGACCGCGAGAGAGGCGCCGAGGGCCCGCTCCAGAAAGTCGCGACGGGAAATGGCGATGCGAACCCCTCCCTTCACCCCCGAGCCGCGGCGAGCGGCCGCTCACGGGTCAGACGAAACGCCAGCCAGATCAGGAGAGACGTCCCCAGCAGAATCAGGGTGCTGATCGCGTTCACCGTGGGCTCCACGTTCCGCCGGACCATGCCGTAGACCACCACGGGGAGGGTCGAGGAGCCGGTGCCCGCCACCAGGGAGGTGATGACATAGTCGTCGAACGACATGGTAAACGCCAGCAGCGCGCCGGCGATGATGCCGGGCCAGAGCTGCGGAATCGTCACGGTCCGAAACGCGGTCAGCTCGTCGGCGCCGAGCATCAGCGCCGCTTCCTCGAGACTCCGATCCATGCCGGTGAGCCGGGCGCGGACCACCACGGCGACAAAGGCGATGTTGAAGGCGATATGCGCGATCGTGATGGTGGCGAGCCCCAGGGGAATCCGGAGAAACACGAACAGCACCAGGAGGGAGATCCCCGCGACGATTTCCGGTGTCACGATGGGAAGATAGAGGAATCCTTCGATCGCGCGGCGGCCCCGGAACCGCCCGCGCGCCAGGGCCAGCGCCAGCATGGTGCCGAACACCGTCGCGACGGCGGTGGACAGCGTCCCAACGATCAGGCTGGCCCTGAGCCCCCGCAGCAGATCGGTACGCCCCGCGAGCCTCCGGTACCAGTCCAGGGTGAAGCCGGTCCACTCCACCGAATACCGGGAGGCGTTGACGCTGAAGACCACCAGCACCAGCACCGGCAAGTGGAGGAACAAGTAGACCGTCCCCGCCACCAGCATCGCGCCGCGCGACACCCGCCGGGTCATTGCGCGGCCTCCGGCCTGGGGTCGCGCGGCCGGAGCGACACCATGACCGCCACCAGCACCAGCGCCATCAGTACGAACGATACTGCGGAGCCAAAGGGCCAGTTGCGCGCCGAGGTGAACTGGTTCTGGACCAGGTTCCCGATCATCACCTGCTTGGCGCCGCCGAGTAGATCCGAGGTGATGAACGACCCGAGCGCGGGAACGAAGACCAGCAGACAGCCGGCGATCACTCCCGGCAGCGAGAGCGGCAGCGTCACCCGGAAAAAGCGGGATCCGGGCCGGGCGCCGAGAACCTCCGCGGCTTCGAGCAAGGCGGGATCGAGCTTTTCCAGCGAGGCGTAGATCGGAAGGACCATGAAGGGAAGGAAACCGTAGACCAGGCCCAGGAGCACGGCGAACGGCGTGTAGAGCAGGGTCACCGGCTCCGCTATCAGCCCCAGGCGCAGCAGGAGCGAGTTGACCAGCCCGGTATCCCGGAGGAGAAAGATCATCGCAAAAGTGCGCACCAGAAAGCTGGTCCAGAACGGAAGCACAATCAGGAAGAGCAGGAGGTTCCGGTGACGGCTCCGCGAGATGACCCAGGCCACCGGGTAACCCAGCAGGAGACAGGCCAGGGTCGCCGCTCCGGCCCAGAGTATCGTCCGTCCCAGCACCTGAAGGTAGAGCGGATCGAAGAAACGGCGGTAGTGCTCCAGCGTGAATCCGGGATCGACCCCGCCGTACATGCCACGTCGCATGAAGCTGTATGCCAACATCAGCAGCATCGGCGCCGCGAAGAACACCAGCAGCCACAGGGTGCCGGGCCCGAGAAGGCTCGCGGCCTCGAGCCCCGGCCGCCGTGCCAGGAGCCCCAGGATGCGGCGCCGGAGGGTACTCATCCCTCCTCCAGCAGCTGGGAGTCCTCGGGGCGCCACCCGACCGCGACCAGATCCCCTCGCTTCCACTCGAGCGGCCGGGTCAGCTGGCCCTCATTGCGCACCGCCACCACCAGAGAGGACCGATCCACGAGCGTCACCCGGACCCGCATCATCTCGCCCTGATAGACCACGTCCTCGACGATGCCCTGCAGGGCATTTTCTCCAGGAGGGACTGCATCGCGGGCAAATAGATCGGCCCATTCGGGCCGAATGGCGAGCCGGATAGCCTCGCCGGCGGAGAGACCGGGTTGATCGGGGACGTTGATGACCGGCCCGAGCGGCGTAGCAACTTCCCACATCCCGTCCCGCAGGGCTTGGACCTTCCCATTGAGAAGATTCGACTCCCCGATGAACGTCGCAACGAAGGCGGTTCGGGGGTTCTCATAGATCTCGGCGGGCGACCCGAGCTGGGCGATGCGGCCGCGATCCATGACCGCGATCCGGTCCGACATCGTGAGTGCCTCGTCCTGGTCGTGGGTGACGTAGACGAAGGTGATGCCGAGGGAGCGGTTGAGCTCCCGGAGCTCGAGCTGCATCGTTTTCCGGAGCTTGAGATCGATGGCGCCGAGCGGCTCGTCAAGGAGCAGCATCTCGGGTTCCAGCACCAGCGCCCTCGCCAGCGCCACCCGCTGGCGCTGGCCGCCGGAGAGCTCGGCCGGCCGGCGCCGGGCAAACTCCCCCGGATCGAGGCGGACCATCTCGAGCGCCTTGGCCACTCTCCCGGGGATGTCCCCGCGGGGCACCCGATGGCGCTCCAGCCCGAAGGCGACGTTGCGCTCCACCGAGAGGTGGGGGAACAGGGCATAGCTCTGGAAGACCATGCCGAGTCGCCGCTGGTAGGGCCGCTGGTTCTGGACCGGCTCGCCGGCGATGAGGATTTCTCCGCCGGGATCGGGCGTTTCGAGGCCGGCGAGCAGGCGTAGCGTGGTGGTCTTGCCGCAGCCGGAGGGACCCAGGAGGGAAAAGAACTCGCCGCGGCCAACGTCGAAGGAGACGTCATCCACCGCGCGAGAGGCGCCGAAGCTCTTGCTGACACGAAGGAAACGGGCGATGGGCACGGAGGCGTAACGTGCGCTCTGGACGGGTCTCCGGCAAGGACCTAGCTTCGGAGCGGGAGGTCTTCCCCATGCATAGACGCGAAGCGCTGGCATTCCTGGGGACCGCGGTCCTGGCGCCCCTGCTCGCACCGCTCTCGGCCCAGGAGCGCTGGAGCGTGGGCGAGAGACTCCACCAGCGGCTGGGAGAGAGACGGGTTCCGCTCTCAGCGCTCACTCCCGCCCAGATGGCCACGCTGGTGGCGTTGTCGGACACGATCCTTCCGGCCACCGACACGCCGGGCGCGGTCGACGTGGGTGTTCCGGCGTTCGTTGACCTCCTGATCGCCGAGTGGTACGGAGACAGCGACAAGGCGGCAATGATCATGGGGCTCGACGGCCTCGACGAGCAAAGCCGCGCGGCCACCGGCAAGGGCTTCGCAGCGGCTGACCCGGCGGGGCGGGGAGAGTTCCTGGCCCCGATCGACGGAAAGGAAGCGGCCCCCGGCTCGCTCGAGGCGGCCTACCGCAGGCTCAAGGACGCGATTGTGTACGGCTATGTCACTTCGGAGCCGATCGCCACGATGAGGTCCACCACGCCGATCATCCCCGGCCGGTTCGATGGCTGCACGCCGGTGGGAGGTGCCCGATGAGGCCGGCACAGGACTCGGCCTGGGATGCGATTGTCGTGGGCAGCGGCATCAGCGGCGGCTGGGCGGCCAAGGAGCTGACCGAGCGGGGACTCAGGACGCTGGTCCTGGAGGCGGGGAGGGACATCGACCCCGCCACCGACTATGTGGAGCACGTTCAGCCCTGGGCAATGCGCTACCGGGGCTGGGGGGATCGGAAGGCGCTGGAGCGGGACCAGTACATTCAGAAAAACTGCTATGCGTGCGACGAGTGGAGCGGGAAATTCTTCGTCAACGACCGCGAGAACCCCTACGAGTTCGACGCCGACAAGCCGTTTCACTGGATCCGGGGCCGCCATGTGGGCGGGCGGTCGATCATGTGGGGTCGGCAGGTGTATCGGTGGAGCGATCTCGACTTCGAGGCGAATGCGCGGGACGGCGTCGCAGTGGACTGGCCGATCCGCTACCCCGACGTCGAGCCCTGGTACGACCACGTGGAGCGCTTCATCGGCGTCAGCGGGCAGAAGGAGGGGCTGGCCCAGCTCCCCGACGGGCAATTCCTGCCGCCGATGCAGATGCGGTGTCCGGAAACACTGGTGCGGGAGAGGCTGATGGCACAGTGGGGCGGCGAGCGGGTGCTGACCATCGGGCGGGTGGCCATTCTGACCGAGAACCATAACGGCCGCGCCGCCTGCCACTACTGCGGCCCGTGCGAGCGCGGGTGCATCACCCACTCCTATTTCACCAGCATCGGCTCGACGCTGCCGGCGGCGCGGGCCACAGGGCGAATGACGCTTCGGCCCAACAGCGTGGTGCACAGCCTGATCTACGACGAGAAGAAGGACCGGGCCATCGGGGTCCGGGCCATCGACGCGCTCACCATGCAGCCGCTGGAGTTCAAGGCCCGGGTGATCTTCGTCTGCGCTTCGGCGCTCGAGTCGGCGCGGCTGCTGCTCAATTCAAAGACCTCGCGCTTCGCGACCGGGCTGGGTAATTCGAGCGGCCAGCTGGGCCGCAACCTGATGGATCACACCTTCGGGGCCGGCGCGGGCGGGATGATTCCAGGCATGGAGGACAAGACTTCATTCGGACGGCGGCCCAACGGCATCTACGTGGCCCGGTTTCGTAACGTGAAGGACAAGCACCCGGATTTCCTGCGGGGGTACGGGTTCCAGGGCGGGGCCTGGCGTGAGGGCCCGCCGCAGCCCACGGGCTTCGGCGCTGATTTCAAGAAGCAGCTTTTCAGGCAGGATCAGGGGCCGTGGCACTTCTCGATCGGCGCCTGGGCGGAATGTCTTCCCCGGGAAGACAACCGGATCGAGCTGCACCAGACCATGGTGGACAAATGGGGCGTACCGGCGCTGAAGGTGACTTGCACCTGGGGCCCCAACGAGCGGGCCCTGCTCGAAGACGCGCAGAAGACCGCCACTGAAATGCTCGAGGCCTCGGGCGCGAAGGACATCCGCACCTACAACGATCATTTGCCTCCGGGACTCTGCATCCATGAAATGGGCACCGCCCGGATGGGGCGCGATCCCCGGACGTCGGTGCTCAACGGGAACAACCAGGTCTGGGACGCCAAGAACGTCTTCATCACCGACGGCGCCTGCATGACCTCCTCGGCGAACCAGAATCCCTCCATCACATACATGGCGCTGACGGCACGGGCCGCGGCCTTCGCGGTGGCGGCGATGAAACGCAATGAGATCTAAAAATCAGGGGTCAGTATCCAGGGGTCAGGGGCGCGGCCCCGACCGTCGGGAATTCCTGAGTGCGTTGGGGGCCGCCGCGCTCTCAGGGCGGGCCGGATGGCTGGAAGGCTCCCGGCCTGGGCGAGCAGCGAGGCTCGACCGGATCGGGATCCAGCTCTATACCGTGCGGCGGGAGCTGGCCAAGGATGTCGAGGGCACCCTGAGGCGGTTGGCCGAAATCGGCTTCCGGGAAGTGGAATTCGCCGGGTACCCCGAGGGAACCGCACAGTCGCTCCGCAAAATCCTCGACCGCCTCAGGCTCGCCGCCCCTTCGGGCCATGTCGGGCTTCAGGCGCTGCGCAGCGACTGGGACCGGACGCTGGATCAGGCGGCGACGGTAGGCCAGCGCTACGTGGTGGTGGCGTCCGTGCCTGAAAACGAGCGGCGCACCGGGGACGACTGGAAACGAGTTGCTGCCCTGTTCAACAAGGCGGGAGAGACGGCGCGTGCCAAGGGTCTCCAATTGGCCTATCACAACCATGATTTCGAGTTCGTTCCTCTGGAGGGCCGGGTTCCCTACGATGTCCTGCTCCAGGAAACTGATCCCCGGCTGGTGCAGCTCGAGATGGACCTCTACTGGATCACCAAGGGCGGACAGGACCCGCTGGCGTATTTCGCCAAATGGCCAGGCCGGTTCCCCCTGGTGCATGTCAAGGACTTGGACGCGACGCCGCGCCATTTCTTTACCGACGTCGGAAACGGCACCATCGACTTCAAACGGATTTTTCAGAGGGCGAAGCAGGCCGGCATCCGCCACTTCTTCTACGAGCAGGACGAGGTCCCGGGTTCGCCGTTCGACGCGGCGCGCACGAGTTACCGGTATCTGCGGGCCCTGACCTTTTGACCTGCAGATGACACAGATTATTTCGGGGGCGCCAATGGAACCGATGAATCGGCGGCAGGCGGTCAGCACGGTTCTGAGTGCCACCGGGGCGCTGATTGGAACGCTCGGTGCCGGCACTCGAGTTCAGTCCGCCGATCCGTCCGTCCAACTGTCCGTCGTTTCAGGCCGCCTCAAGCAGTCGGTTTCCTACTGGCCCTACTCGAAGATCCCGCTGCCGGAATTTGCGAAGGCGGCCAAGAAGATCGGCCTCGCCGCGATCGACCTGCTCCAGCCCGAGGAGTGGCCGGTGGTCAGGGACGCCGGCCTGATCTGCTCGATGGGATATCCCACCAAGCGTTCGGATTTTCTGAGCACCGGCTTCAACGATCCGTCCAAGCATGACATGCTGGTGGAGGAGCTCGAGCGCACCCTTCCCCTCGCGGCGGCAAGCGGGGTGCCGAATGTGATTGCGATGTTCGGCAACCGGAAGGGGCGGAGCGATGAGGAGGGCGCCGCAAACTGCATCACCGGGCTCAAGCGGATTGCCGGGTCGGCGGAGCGGCATGGTGTGACGGTCTGCGTGGAGCTCCTGAACAGCAAGGTCGACCACAAGGATTACATGGGCGACCACACCGCCTTCGGGGTCAGGGTGATGGAGGGGGTGGGGTCGTCGAGGGTCAAGCTGCTCTACGACATCTACCACATGCAGATCATGGAGGGGGACATCATACGGACTATCCGGGATCACATCGCCCACCTGGGACACTTCCACACCGGTGGCGTGCCGGGCCGCCACGAGCTGGACGATACCCAGGAGCTCAACTGGCGCGCGGTGAGCAAGGCGATCGCGGACGCGAAATTCACCGGGTTCGTGGCGCATGAGTTCGTGCCGAGCCGGAATCCGCTTACGTCGCTCGGTGAGGCCGTAAGATTGTGTGACGTTTGACCGGGGTCAGCCGGGAGTCCCACCTCCCACAGCTCGACGGATTGCGCGCGCTCGCGGTGATGGCGGTCATGTTCCGGCATTACGTGCCCGCCTCTCTGAACGTGGTCGATCTCGGCCGGTTCGGCGTGCTGCTTTTCTTTGTCCTGAGCGGCTTCCTGATCAGCGGAATCCTCCTGGACGCCCGGGAGCGCCTGGATCGAACCGGTGGATCACCGCGTTCGGTGGCCTTGCGGTTTTACGCCCGCCGGTTTCTCCGGATTTTCCCGATCTACTATGCGACGGTTCTGGTGCTGTATGCCATGAGCCACACCGATCGTTTCACCGGGTGGGATGCCCTCGATGCGGTTCGGGAACAAATCGGCTGGTTCCTCACCTACACCTGGAATCTGCGATACGGGATCACTCAGGAGAACGGAGGGGTATTGGGGCATGTCTGGTCGCTGTGCGTCGAGGAACAGTTCTACCTGATCTGGCCGTGGATTCTCCTGTTTGCCCCGCGCAGGACCATTCTGCCAGCCCTGCTCTTCGGGGCGGCGCTCGGCTTCGGCTTCCGCCTGGTCGGCTCCCTCTCCGGCTGGTCGTACCACGCGATCAATTTCATGACGCCGGGTTGCCTCGATTCGCTGGCCCTGGGCGGGCTGCTGGCGTACCTCTGGCGACGAGGCGAGAGCGGCGCAGCCGCCGCCGAACGGCTCATTCGGGTTGCCCTTCCGGTCGGTGTCGTCCTTCTCGTCGTGGTCCCGTGGATAAGCCATCCGCTGGCTCGGCCGTTTACCGACGTCGGATTCGCCGGGATCTCACTCTGGCTGGTGGGCCGAGGGGCTCAGGGCTTCGGGGGAATCGGCGGACGATTCCTGGAAGCCAAGCCGACCGCGTACATAGGCAAGGTGTCGTACGGAGTCTATCTCTACCACATACCGGTCCAGATGCTTCTGTACATGCCGCTGGGGTGGGTGGGCCTGACTCAGGCGGATCTCGGGTCGGCGCAACCACTGGTCCTTATGGCCGCTACCATTGCGATGGCGGCGATTTCCTGGGAGCTCTTCGAGAAGCCGATCAACCGGCTGAAGCGGTATTTCCCGTATTTCGGTGCCCGGGACCCCGCCCAGGAAGGGTCAGGTCGGCTACTCCCTCGTTACCTTGAGTACCTCTTCCGGAGTGTTAAATCCCGCAGGGGCTACAGCAACCCCGCCGGAACCCCCGCCCGCGTCGTGATGAACTGGGCCCGCCCCTGCTGTTCCGGAAACTGGCGCAAGTAGTCCACCGACCAGGCCTGGGTGAATGGCTCGGCCTCCTCGTCCCGCACCAGCGCCCAGACACTCCCACCGAATCCGGCCCCGAACGCCGAAGCCGCCGCCGCCACCAGCCGTCGGGCGCTGCGCTGAAGATGGATCGTCTCCGGCACCTGGTTGCCCAGCCCCTGCTCGGCGCCCTGCTGGGAGCGGTCGATCAGCTCCCCTAACCCGGTAACGCTGCCCTGTTCCAGCAGAGCCGCGACGGCGGGTATGATCTCCTCGCACTCCGCCACGAACTGATCGAGCCGAGCGCCGAGCTGGCGCTGGCGCGGGTGCCCCGCGAGCCACCCGCGGAGCGTGAGCGCCGCTCCGCGCCGCCCGGTGATGGCCGCATAGAGAGTGCGGGCGGGCCCGCCGTGCTGCTCCTGCCACACGCCGAGGAGCTCCCGCGCCGTCTCGGCGAGCCCATTGTACAGCGCCATTGCCTCGCGGGTCTTGGCCGCAACGACGCCGCTCACCGCCACGACCAGCACATGACCCGGCGGGAACGGGACCGCGCGCTCGAATCGCACCGGGTCGAAGCCGTACTGCACCAGCATCCCGGGCCGGGAGCAGAGAATGGCGGTGTGGTCCTGGCTTCCGCCCTGGGTGCCCACGCCGCCATCCGCCGCAAAGCGGCCAAAGGCCCAGCCATTCTCGACGGCGCCGAGGTAACCCGCCAGGGCCTCGCGGGAGGGAATCGCCGAGCGCCACGCCGGATTGTCCGGCAACCCGTTCGCATCGGCGAGCGCCAGCGCCACCGCCGTGACCAGGGCGCTCGAGCTGGAGAGCCCGGCGTCCTGGGGCAAATCGCTGTGAAATGTGAAATCTAGGCCGACGTAGAGCGGACCGAAGTCCCGCGACATGCGCCGTGCTACGGTGGCCGGGTAGACGGTCCAGTCCCGCTTGAGCAATGGAAGGTCCGGGCGCAGCGGGAGCTCGGCCTGGACACCGCTGGTTTCGTCGGTGAGGCGCAGCACCGATTCATCAAGCGGGCGCGCAGACACCGAGATCCTCTGCTCGGTGGCGCAGATCAGGCTCCGCCCACCGGCGTAGTCGGTGTGCTTCCCGAGGAATTCGATCCGGCCGGGAACCCAATATCGACGCAGCGTCAGAGTCGCACCTCCACTCCGGCAAGCCGGCTCGCCACCGCGGGAATGTCCCCCCGGCTCGAGAGATCGAGCACCGGGCCATCCGATTCGATCACCCGGAAGCGCTGATCCAGGTGGACCATCGCGTTTCGTACCGCGTCCTGGAGCTCGAGCTCACCGCGCGGAGAAGGCGCGATGGACCGGCACGCGGCATAGATCGCCGGGGGCAACAGCCAGAGGTTCATGCTCACCAGTGGGTTGGGGCCAAAGCTCCGGCCTTCACTCTCGTCGGGCTTCTCGATGATCCGGTCCAGGCTTCCATCGGCCCTGGCGGAGATGAGCGCAAAGGCACGAATGCGCTCAACTGGAATGTTTCCGCTGGCCAGCAGCGCGGTCTGACGGAAGCCGACCAAGCCGGCGGGATGAGACATCAGTTCGCCAGGACGCAGGGACGCAAGGTCTCTGAGAGCGGACCGCGGGTAAAGATTGTCGGCGTTGAGCACCAGCACCGATTCACCCGCTGTGAATCCCTCCGCCGCCAGTACCGCGTCGGCGGTGCCCAGCGGATGCTCCTGCACCGCGAAGGTGAGGGAGAACCGGGTGGGGCGGGCGGGGCCCTCGTAGTAGGAACGCATGGCAGCGTGGTCAGGCGCGACGACCAGGCACACCGACCGCACGCCCGCGTCGGCCAGGCCGCTCAGGACGTAGTCCAGGAAGGGGCGGCCCACCGGAATCATCGCCTTGACGCCGAGGTCCGCCGCCGCCTGCTGCGCCATATCCAGCGGGGTCCCGGGATCCGCCTTCCGCATCCTCGTCCCCAGGCCACGGGCGAGGATCACCGCCTTATCGGTCACGATGTCGTGGAGGCGGCCCACATACGTGGCACCAGCTTGAGCAGGGTGGCGCCGCTCAGGATGAATGCGGTCAGCCACATCAGGCCCGGGCCGGTTCGGCCATAGAGGAAGCTGCCGGTCCCGAACAGCGCCGAGTAGACAAACAGGCACCCCACCATCCAGCCGAGCATCGCCATCGGGAGGCTATCGGGCGAGGACGCCACTCCCGCCTCGGCGCGGAGCCGGGCCCAGCCGGGACCGGCCGGCCGCACCAGCCGGCAAAAGCGCACCAGCGCTTCGCGGTCGGTGCCCGGCGCCAGGAACGCCGCGAGCACCCAGACCACGGTGGTGGTGGCGACGGTGGCGATGAGCGCGATGTGGGACGGCACGTGATGGCCCTGCTTTCCGGCAACGAAGAAGGCCAGCGCCATGACGAACGAGCTGGTCATCGCCGCGATCTCGCTCCAGGCGTTCACCCTCCACCAGAACCAGCGCAGCAGGTAGATCAGCCCCGTGCCGGCGCCGATCGAGAGGATAAGATCGAAGGCCTCCTTGGCGGTATCGAGGGCGAAGGTGAGCATCGCGGCCGCGATCATCAGCAGCGCGGTGGTGATGCGGCCTACCAGGACGTAGTGCTTCTCGGTCCCGTCCCGCTTGAGGAAGCGGCGGTAGAAATCATGGACCAGGTAGGAGGTGCCCCAGTTGAGGTGGGTCTCGATGGTCGAGCGATACGCGGCCAGCATGCCCGCAATCACAAATCCCAGGAATCCGGCGGGAAGGAACCGGAGCATCGCGGGATAGGCGATGTCGTGCCCGATCAGCTTCTGGTCCAGATACGGGAAGGTCCGGGCGATGTCGGCGAGCTGGGGGAAGATCAGCGTGGAGCTGAGCGCCACGATGATCCAGGGCCAGGGACGCAGCGCGTAGTGCATGATGTTGAACAGCATGGTACCGATGACCGCGTCCTTTTCAGTCCGGGACGCGAGCATCCGCTGCGCGATGTAGCTCCCGCCGCCCGGCTCCGCGCCGGGATACCACACCGACCACCATTGCACCGTGAGCGGGATGATGAAAACCGAGAGCGCCACCGACCAGTCGCCGAAATCGGGGAGGAGATTCAGCGTCGCTGGGTCGATCTTGCCGATGAGCCCCTGCAGTCCGCCGACCTCGGGTTGCTTCAGCGCGAAATAGGCCACCGCGAAGGTGCCCGACATGGTAATCATGAACTGAATCGAGTCGGTCACCAACACGCCCCAGAGGCCGGACACCGAAGCGAAAAAGATGGTAATCACGGAACAGACCAGCAGGGTCCGCTCCATCGGCCATCCCAACACGATGTTGGCGATCTTGGCCGCAGCCAGGTTCACCGTCCCCATGATGACGCAGTTGAAGAAGAGGCCCAGATACACCGCGCGGAAGCCGCGGAGAAAGGTGGCCGCTTTGCCGGAATAGCGGATCTCGTAGAATTCAAGATCGGTAAGCACCCCGGAGCGCCGCCACATCCGGGCATAGAAGAACACCGTCATCATGCCAGTCAGCAGGAAGGCCCACCAGAGCCAATTCTCGGCCACCCCGCGTTCCCGCACCATGTTGGTGACCAGGTTGGGGGTGTCTGTGCTGAACGTGGTGGCCACCATCGAGATGCCGACCAGCCACCACGGCGCGGCCCGGCCCGAGGTGAAGAACTCGGCGGTACTGGAGCCCGCCCGCTTGGCGAAGAAAATCGCCGGCAGGAACGAGATGACGATGCTCACCGCGATGATGATCCAGTCCAGCGGCACGAGATGCATGCGGGGTCCTCGAAGCGGACGGGCGGACAGACTGACAGACTGACAAGAGGACGATTCTGAGGTTCAAGCATAGTCCCTGCAAGGAACGGGAGCCAGAGTGGCCCCGAAAATTGGGCGTACATTTCCCGGTGGCCGGCCGACTGGCAAATCCCTAGCTTCCGGTCCATGATTGCCACCGTGAATCCGACCCGCGCCAAGACCCCGGCGACACCCTATCGCCCCCGCACGCTGCTGCACGGCCCGGCCGAGCTCCATCGGGCCGTGGACGAGCGGGACGCCTCCTACGAAGGGCTGTTCCTGGTCGGGGTGAAGACCACCCGCATCTTCTGCCGGCCCACCTGCCCCTCCAAGCAGGCCCTGCGACAGAACCGGGAATTTTTCGCCACCGCCCGCGACGCCGGCGCGGCCGGGTACCGGCCCTGCCGGCGCTGCAAGCCGCTGGAGAAGGCGGGCGAGCACCCGCCCTGGGTGCTCCAGGTCATGGCGGTGCTCGACGCCGAGCCGGCCAAACGGCTCACCGATGCGAAGCTCACCAAGATGGGCATCGTGCCGGCCACCGCTCGGCGCTACTTCACCGGGAGATTCGGCATGACGCTCCACGCCTATGCCCGGGCCCGCCGGCTCGGCCTCGCGCTCGACCGCCTGCAGCAGGGCAACCCGGTCACCCCCACCGGCTTCGACAGCGGGTTCGAGTCGGACAGCGGCTTTCGCGCCGCCTTCAAGCGACTCTTCGGTCTCAACCCCGGCGCGGCGCGGGGAACCGCCCCGATCCTGGCGACCCTGATTCCGAGTCCGCTGGGCCCGCTGCTGGCCGCCGCCACCGAAGACGGACTCTGCATGCTGGAGTATGCCGACCGCGAGAAGCTGCCCAACCAGGCCGCCGACCTGATGCGGTTCTACGGACGGCCGGTGGTCCCGGGACGGAACCAGCACATCGACCAGATCGAGCGGGAGCTCGATGAATACTTTGCGGGAGAGCGGCAGCAGTTCGACGTGCCGCTCGACCTCAAGGGCACCGAGTTTCAGGAAAAAGTGTGGAAGGAGCTGCTCAACATTCCATTCGGCGTCACGATCTCCTACGAAGCGCTCGCCGGCCGGATCGGCAAGCCCACGGCCCAGCGCGCGGTGGGGCTCGCCAACGGACGGAACCGGATTCCGATCGTGGTGCCGTGCCACCGGGTGATTCAGAAGAACGGCCAGCTGCGAGGTTACGGCGGGGGACTCTGGCGGAAGCAGTTCCTGCTCGACCTGGAGGTGAAGGCGACGGGAATGACGCTGGGATTGTGACGCTAGGACGCTACGACGCTAGGAACCGGCTCTTTCCTAGCGTCATAGCGTCATAGCGTCGTACCGTCTTAGCCTCTTACTTGTGCGCGATGCTCACGCCCAAGCCGAGAATGGCGCCGGCCTCGAACCGGCGGCGGGTCTCGTCGAGGGGAAATCGCAGGGTGAGGCGGGGGCGAACGCTGCCCGGCCGGAGCTCGACCGAGGCCGTCACGTGGTGATCAGTCCTGGCGTCGAACGTCTTGCCGGGGCACGATCCGGTCGCCGGGCACACCCCCGGCGCCCGGGGGGCGGTGAGCAGGTAGCGGCCGGTGAGGCCCACCGCCACTTGGGCGCCAGACCCCTCATAACCCGTTCTCACGCCCCAGTCGAACGAAATCTCGGAATCCTTGGTAGGGTCGCCGCTGGTGTTGGTCTGCAGGGACGGCCCGCCCTTCAGGCCGAACAGGACGTGGCCGGCGCCCACCTTCCGGTATTCCAGGGTCCCCCGGATCGTCATGATGTTGGGGACGAAGGCCTCGAAGTCGTCGAAGTTGGACACCGCCGCCGCATCCACCGCCTGTTGCTCGATGGGGGTCTTCGCGCTCTTCCCGATGGGCGCCCGGATCCCAAGCGACCCGGAAATGTGCTTGTCGTCCTCGCCGATCCGGAGGCCGATATACGGGTTGCCCAACCGGACCGAGCTCTGCTTGCCTCCCGCGAGCCCGTAGTCCTGCCCCGCGCGCAGCATCGGGAGATCGCCTTCGACTCGGAATCCCTCGCCGACCCGGATGCTGACCGAAGGCACCAGCGCCCCGGTGAAAAACTTGTGGCCGTCGCCCTTGAGGAAGGGCAACCAGGCGTCGATCCGAACGGCATCCCGGCCCTGCTCGTCATGCCAGTATCGCTGGGCATGGACCGCCTTACCGGAGAGCGTCAGCGCGGACACGGCGAACAGGAAGCGAAGGTCCCGGGTCGAACCCATATTGTGACTCCTCAGTCACGAGAGATTGCGATGAGCTTGCGAGAGCGCCTTTACGATGCGGCCAAGAGGGGCCGGACGGAAGGGGGGACCTGATGGTGGGCCCAAATGAGGCCCTGGTGATCGTCAACCCAACCGCTTCCCGGGGGGCCGCGGCCCGGCTCTGGCCGCGGCTCGCGCCGCTTGTCGCGCGGCGGTTCCCCGATCTCACCGTCCGCACGACACAGGCCCCCGGCGATGCGGAGCACTGGGCGGGGGAGTGGGCCCAGACCCATCCGGTTCATCCCGTCCTCGCCGTGGGCGGAGACGGGACCGTCCATGAGGTAGTGAATGGGCTGCTCCGAGCGGGGCCCTCGGCCAGGCTGGGCGTCATCCCCGCCGGAACGGGGAACGACTTTGCCCGAAACACCGGCATTCCCAGCGATCCCGGGGCGGCAGTCGAGCGGCTCTCCCAGGGCCGGCCGGTTCCGGTGGATGCAGCCCGCCTCGAGTACGTCAGTCCCGGCGGCGTACCTCGAACCCGGGTTTTCATCAACTCCACCTCGGTGGGGGTGAGCCCAAGAGCCAACCATGTCGCCGGCACGATCCGCCGTATCCTGCCGGGCCGGATCGGTTATGCGCTGGGCGGAGTCCTGGCACTCATCACGGAAGGCGCCGGCAACTATACCGTGACATCTTCGGGCCGGACCCTTTATAGCGGCCGGGCGCTCAACATCACGCTGGCGAATGGCGCCTGCTTCGGAGGCGGCATGCGCATCTCCCCGGCGTCCATGGTGTCTGATGGCGTGCTCGACCTGGTGGTGATCGGAGACATCGGCCGGCCCCGGGCGCTCCTGGCCCTCTCGAGGCTCTACGCCGGCACCCATGTTCACATGGGCGGCATCGGCGTCACACCCGCAAAGGGGACGGTGCACATCCGGCGGGGGGACGGCACGATGCTGATCGAAGCCGATGGTGAAGAGTTCGAGGCGACCAGCGCGCTGTCAGTGAACATTCTGCCGGGGGCCATTCAGGTGCTCTAGTTGGAGTCTTCCTCCGCCCGCTGGCGAAACACCCGCTTGGCCTCCGCCAGCCGTCTCAAAACCTCGGATTTTTCAGCCGCATCGTTCCAGCCGGAATGGGCACTCGCAGCCGCCTCCAGCCGCTCGATCCAGCGCACGAACCAGCGGGCCGATTC
>JAYUAL010000366.1:0-3726 GCA_043741355.1 Gemmatimonadales bacterium
GCCTCCGCCGGGCAGGGCACGAAACCTCGCTGCTTCCGGTTCACCTGGGCGACGTGGGCTGGCTCCGCCGGGTCCAGCGGCAGGACCTGATCTTCAACCTCTGCGAGGGTGTCAACGGCTACGCCCGCTACGAAGACTTTGCCGTCGCGGCCCTCGAGCTCACCCGGATCCCGTTCACCGGCTGCCCCTCCTGGCCGGTGACCATCTGCCATCGCAAGCACATTGCCAACACACTGCTCGCCGCGGCCGGCGTGCCGGTTCCCCCGTTCGTTCTGGCCCGGGGCATCACGCCGCCCAGCGGGCTGCGCTACCCGGTCATCGTGAAGCCCTCCGGAGAAGACGCCAGCGTCGGCATCGACTCCGGCTCGGTCTGCGCCACGCGGAAGGCCCTCCGGGACCGGCTGGCCAAGGTCTGCGAGCAGTGGGATGAGATCCTGATCCAGGAGTACGTCCCCGGGCGCGAAGTGAACGTCGGCTTCGTGGGCCGGGACATCCTGCCGCTCTCCGAAATCGTGTTCGACCGGATGCCGACCGGCACCTGGCCGATCGTGACCTACGCAGCCAAGTGGGACACCGGCAGCGCCGAAGATCTGGGCACCGAGCCGGTCTGCCCGGCCACGCTGACGCCCGAGCTCGCCCGCCGGGTGACCCAGGCGGCCCGGCAGGCGTGGGACACGCTGACCGGCTCCAAGGGCTACGGCCGAGTGGACCTCCGCATCACCGAGCAGGGGGAGGTTTACGTGCTCGAGGTCAATCCGAACCCCGATCTCTCCACCGACGCCGGCCTGGCCCGCATGGCCAGGGCTCGCGGCTGGGAGTATGGCGACCTGCTGCTCCGCGTGGTCGAAGAGGCTGTACAGCGCTCCGAACAGACCCGTGCCGCCGAGGCGCTGACCCAGAACATTCCCGCCGCGTGAGCCGCGCGGTCGCCGCCCTGACCCACCGGCCCCTCGAGGCCCCCGACCGCGCCCACGTCGAGGCCATGACCCGGGCCTCGCCCCTGTTCCGGCCCGATGAAGTCTCCGTCGCCCTGGACGTCTTCGACGCCGCCACCGGCAACGGCCGGCGCCGTGATCCCGACTATTCCACCATCGGCGCCGAAGCGGACGGGGTGCTGGTCGGCTGGATATGCTGGGGCCCCACTCCCTGTACCATGGGCACCTTCGATCTCTACTGGATCGTCGTAGACCCGGCCTGGCAGGGGCGCGGGGTCGGGAGTGCGCTGGTGGCCGAGATGGAGCGTCAGTTAAGCGGAAAGGCCCGCCTGATGGTCGTGGAAACCGCGGGGCGGGCCGATTACGCTCCGACTCGCGCCTTCTACGCCGCCCGGGGGTACCATGTGGGAGCCACGATCGCGGACTATTATGCGGACGGGGATGATCTGGTGACGTATGTTAAACGACTGGGGAGTAGCGAGTAGCGAGGCCTCCTCGCTCCTCGCTCCTCGCTCCTCGCTGAGAGGTTCCATGTCCACCTGGCAAGAGTTACTCAAGCACCGGTCCATCACCAGTATCCAGGCGCTGGCCGACCGGTTCGGGCCGGAGCACTTCCCGGTCGAGCTGCATGCGCGGCTCAATCAGGCCATAGACAACTTCGAATTCCGGATCTCCCCCCCGATGGTGGACCTGATCCAGTCCCCGGACGACCCGATCTGGCGCCAGTACATCCCGACCATCCAGGAGCTGGAGGTCGTGGATGGCATCGTCGATTCGCTCTCGGAAGACCGGGACAGCCCGGTGCCCAACATCACCCATCGCTATCCCGACCGGGCCCTCTTCCTGGTCTCGCCGGTCTGCGCCAGCTACTGCCGCTTCTGCACCCGCCGCCGCAAGGTGGGCGACCCGGAAAAAATTCCCATGTCGCAGTTCGAGTCGGCGTTCCAGTACCTGGAGGCGCATACCGAAATCCGGGACGTGATCATGTCGGGCGGAGACCCCCTCATGCTCTCCGACCGGCGGCTCGAGTCGATCCTGACCCGGCTTCGCGCCATCCCGCACCTCGAGATCATCCGGATCGGGAGTCGGGTGCCTTGTCATTTGCCCGAGCGGATCACTCCGGAGCTCTGCGATACTTTGCGCAAGTTCCACCCCCTGTTCATCAACACCCATTTCAACCACCCCGACGAGCTGACACCCTCCGCGGTGGCCGGGCTGGGGATGCTGGCGGACGCCGGCATTCCGCTGGGGTGCCAGACGGTCCTCCTCAAAGGGGTCAACGACACGCCCGAGGTGATGGTGCGGCTGATGCAGCGCCTGCTCATGGCGCGGGTGCGGCCCTATTACATCTACATGGCCGACCAGGTCGCCGGCGGCGAGCACTTCCGGACCACGATCGAGACCGGCCTCGAGATCATGAAAGCTTTGAGAGGTTGGACCAGTGGCCTGGCCAATCCGCACTTCGTCATCGATGCGCCGGGCGGCGGGGGGAAGGTTCCCCTGCTTCCGGAGTACGTAGAGAGCATCGACGAAAACGAGGTGGTGATGCGGAACTTCAAGGGAGAACGCTACGTCTACCGGCAGCCCAAGGGGCCGCCCAAGCCCCGGCGGGAAATGTCCGAGCCGGAGTATCTGCTGCAGGCACTGTAACCCCCTTTTCTTTGTCGATCGTGGGCCGGGTCACTGCATTGTGATAGTCCCCGCACGTTCTGGCTTCGTAGGAAAATCGTACTGAACTCACTGCTTTGCATAACGTATCGAGTGACCCCTGCGTGAAGTTCCAGCTTGTAAGGAAGCGCACGGCGTGCGTCCCCACCGACTCCCCGTCTTCGCACATCCTGAGCGCTGCGGTGACCACAGGCCGGGTCCGCACTTGCTGTGATGTTGTAATGAAATGATATAACTTGTATCGTATCGTTATATGTCCTTGGCGGTCCGGGTTGGGCAGTGCGCCGGAAACACATGTGTTTCAATGACTTATGGATTGGGCCCACAAGGCACTTCACTTGCCATACAGGACAGTACCGACCGTAAAGCACGGACGGTGGGGCGATCTAGTGCCCGGTTGAGTCGGTCCTGCCTTGGGGGAGATGATGTCAGATATGATACGACGGGTCCTGTTGCCAGTGATGGCATTGACGGCAATGGCGTGCAGCAACACCAGTGGTCCCTCGCGTACGGCCGGAAGCAGCCGTCTCATTTTTTCGGTGAGCGCCGGGACTTCCGCGGCCGCTCCGGCTCTTGCGCCGGAAACCATCGGGCTGGGGAGTGATGTCCTGGTTCTCAACCAGGTCGACCTCGTCATTCGTGAGATCCAGCTCAATCGGGTCGGACGCACCAGCGGCTGCGACAGCGATGGCGACAGCAATGACGATTCAAATCAGGCAGGCGCCAACGAGAAGAACGGCGACAACAACCAAGCGGGCGATGACTGCGAGGAGGTCGAGGTGGGGCCGCTGCTCGTCACCCTGCCGCTGGGCGGCGCCACCGCGCAGAAAATCGAGGTCTCGCTCGCGCCGGGGACCTACGATCGAGTCGAGTTCGAGATCCACAAGCCCGATGGTGGCGATTCGACTGACCGCGCTTTCCTTGCCGTCAATCCCGCCTTCCGCGGCGTCAGCATCCGGGCGCGGGGCACCTTCAACGGCACCGCCTTCGAATACCTGAGCGACCTGAGCGCGGAACAGGAGCTGCGGCTCTCGCCTCCGCTGGTGCTCGCGCAAGGTGGCACGGCCCAGCTCAGCCTGACCATCGACGCACGCGGGTGGTTCCTCGACGCGGTGCGTAACCG
>JAYUAL010000367.1:0-3721 GCA_043741355.1 Gemmatimonadales bacterium
GCGATCGGGCTTGAGACATACGGTACGATCATCAGCTTCACGCACGCCACGCCGTTGACAATCGTCTTCTCCGGAGCGCTCATCATCTGCGCCTGGGCGAAGGACAGTTTCCACTTGTTGTACTGGACCCCCGCGTGCTGGAACGAGCAGGCGAAGGAATTGCCCGACTCGAACAACTCCCACGGGTCCAGACCGCCGACCGCATGGAACGGCGTGGTCTGCAGCGCGGTCTGCTCGACCACCACCGTGAGGACGGGATCACGCCCGGCGTGCACAAACCCGAGATGACCGTCCGCCGCGTCCAGTCCGGCCCGGGCTGTCAGTTTCCGGCCCAGATCGAAGTCCACGCTCTTGACGCCAAGAGCGCTCGCGTAGGACCCGAGGAGGAGCGTGGAGCCCACCGGGGTCGGCGGGACGATGGTGGCCAGCGGGTAGATGAACGCGGCCGGCACCGTGGCGGCGGAGTCCAGAAAGGTGCCCTTGATGCCCGAGAGGGAGAACGTATGCTTGATGAGGCCGGAGGTGTCCCCCGAAAACTTCCAGTTACCCAGCACCCCGAACACCGGGATCTTGAACTCTTCGCTGTAAATCTCGGTCGTCAGCGAGGTGGGGACCGTGCCGACCGCCGTGGGCGAGTAGGTCCAGGTTTCTGCGCTCGCCGTGACGACCACCACGCCGGTCAGGCCACAGCACTGCAAGAGTTTGTGCTGGAGTGGCACCACCGCCGCTGAGTAGGCGGCTCCCGCGCCCTTGGCGTAGAACGGCAGGTCGTAGGTGACCGCGCCACCGAACGGCACGGCACGCCGGAGCCTGCCGTCGTTGCCGGGCGCGGGGCCTACCTCGCCCTCGTACAGGTAGTTGAGCGTAGTCGGGATGCCCTGCCGATCCGTGAACCACGGCTGCACGCCATCGGTGGCGCCGGCCACCGCGATCGCGGTGCCATAGGTCGCCTCGGCCTTACAGAGAAAGCCGATCGTGAGGACGGTTTTCGCGGGGTATGGCACGGGTTACTTCCTCCCTTTCTTGCCACGCTTGACGGGTTCCGGGTCCGCCGTCCCGTTCGCGACCCGGAGCGCGGCTTCGCGCACGGCGGCGTCTGCCTGCAACGCGGCCGAGGCCGGGTCGTCGGCGGGGACGTGCTGGCTACGATCTTTCGGCTCATCGCCGGGCTCGCCTTCGACGGGGATCAGCTCCAAGCTCCCATCGTCCTTCTGGATGTAGTCTGGCATGGTTCGTTCTCCTGGTTAGGGCAAAAAACCCACGTCGCGGTAGAGGTAGTGCGCGACGAAGAGCCCACTCGCGAAGCCATCCCCGACCGGCACATAGATGGTGTGAAACTCTAGCTTGGTCCGCTGGAGCAATTGAATCCCCCGCAGTTGCCGACTGGCGATGTTCGCTCCGCTCATGAAGGACCGGAGCGATTGAATCACCCCGCGCGCCGTGTAGGCCGCATCCCGGCGGGCAATCGCGGCGTTCGGTTGCCGCGTGAGGTAACGGATCGACACCTCCACCACCCCATCGCCCATCTCGTTCATCGCCGGGTCGGCGGCATCCCCCAATACCGCCCCGACCATGCCGAGACAGGGGGGATTCGCGGGCATGCCTTGTTCACCCGCCGTCGCCTCGTCGCTTGTCTCCTCAACGATCTCCACCAGGACCGGGGGGGCCGCATCGCCCGCCTCTCGGGTGCCCGCCGCGTTGATCGCGTTCACCCCCGTCACCACCCCGGTGAGCCATGTTTTATGCATCCGTAGCACTTCCACGATCATTTGGCAATCACCGCCCGGAGGTAGAGCCCGTCCTGTTCGGTCCTCAGTTGCCGAATCCGGTAGGTCACCGGCGTCCCGTTGGCGTCGTCCACACCGTACACACGGATATCGGTGCGCTCGGCCAGGCTGAGCTGGGTCGCGAGCGCGGTGTCGAAGAGCAGCGTGCTATGCATTTCAAGCGTCCGGTCGCCGTTACTGTCTTCGATCCAGACTTCGCCCTGCTTGAACGACGCCCGTCCCTCGGCGCCGCCGTAGACCACGCGGACCGTGCGCAGGGCGCGGCGGGCGAGGAAAGCGGCGTCCGAGGTGCGGGACATCGGTTAGTCGACCAGCAGATTCGGCGCGCCGAGCCCGCCCTGACGGAGCGGCTGGGTGACCAGTGAGCACGAAGTGATGTTGGCCGCAATAGAGGCCCCTGTGATCGCGAGGATACAGTCGAACCCGTTCGCGATGTCGAGTGAAGAGGGGTCGATCTCGAACACCACGCGCTTCACCTTGAGTGCGGCGTCCGTGGTAAACGAGACGGCATCGGTCTGCCGGACGAGTGTCGAGCTCGCTGCTTCGTCCTGGTTGGCCCAGATACGGGTCACCGGGATGACCTTGGCGCCGGTTTTGGCCACGGCGCTGGCCTGCTGCGGTGTGAGCAGCACCGTGTTTGCGGCGCCCTGGTTGACTTCAAAGACCAGCCACGCCTTGTGGCAGTTCTTGAGGCTGGCCGCCGTCGCGCTGGTGCGCCCGGCCGCATCGGCCGCGTTCGGAAGGAGGTTCACGTGCTGGGCCTCTTCCGCGAAACTGAAACTGTTTGCCATCGTTCAGGTCTCCTCTGCCGGGTGAACTGGCGGGGCATGGCGCCCCGCCAGCACTCTGATTACACGCGGGTGCCGAGTACGACGAACGGGGACCGGGTGAGTGATCCCTTGAACGGGGTCACGGCCTGCTTCCAGATCGGCTGTCCGTCCACGCGGTAGGTGATCCGGAACACCGTTTCGTCGAAATCGAAACGGAGGTGGATCGAACTGGCCGACTCGACGCCCCCCTTATCGATCGAGGCGTACTCACCCAGATTGGTCAGGATCAGGTCGCCCGGCGTGCCCACCGCGGGGCAGTAGTCCACGAAGATCAGCGGCTTGCCCAGGATAGAGCTGTAGGGTGCGCCAGAGAGTCCGCCTGACGGCATGTAGACCGGGAAAGCTGCGGCCGTGCCGCCGAGGGTGGCCAGAACGAACGTCGGCTCCAGCTCTTGGTTGGCGAGCCACACCGCCCCGCCCCAGAGCGAAGCCGGGAAACGGCTCTTCATTTTCGAGACGTTCGCCACGATGGACGCGGGCGAGTTGAGGATCGTCTGCGCGGCTTCGATGGCCTGGGTGACCAGCGCCCCCGAGTTGAGGATGCCGAGCGGCTGGCCGGCCCCGGTGCCGGAGATGAAGGAGTCCTCGACCATGAATTGAAGTTCCGTCTGGAAGCCCTTCTCCAGCAGCGCCTGCATGGCCACTGCGTCCTCAAGCAACTCGTCGGTCATCGGGTACAGACCGATCAGCTTCTTGAGGTTGAGCTCGACGGGCCGGAGTTTCGCCTTGGTGTTGGTGCCCTGCGAACCCTCCGTCCCCCACGCCATTTGGATACCACCCCACCGCGAGCCGGTCGCGCGCGAGGTTTCGTCCACGACGTTGAACTTGACGCCATTGGCGTTCGGCCCGACCGGGAGCTTCGTGACCCGCTTGGCCACTTCGCCGGTGGAGTAGACCGGCTCAAGGATGCCCGGAATGAAATCTTCCTGGACCGCGAATCCGCCCTCGGAACCAATCCCTTCCGAGGAGCCGGTCACCGCCGCGTTGATTTTGAGCAGCCGGGAGTCCACGGCCGCCCCCTGACGGCCGGCGGCGATGATGGAGCTCATCTGCTCGCCCAGCGTCCGGAATGGTTTGTCCGCCGGACCCTCGCCCATCGAGACG
>JAYUAL010000368.1:0-3704 GCA_043741355.1 Gemmatimonadales bacterium
TTCGCCAAGAGCTGCTCACGGCCGTTCGGGCCCTTGCCGGCTTCAAGTTCACTGCCGCCGATTGAGTGCCAAAGTACATCCTGGACTCCAACTGCTACCTCCTGCTACCTCGACGCCGCGAAGCACTCTGACAACCAAATGGCCCTCGGGCGTTTCGTCGCATGGGCGGCGCCACACCTCTACCTCAGTAGCGTAGTGGCGGCCGAGCTCCGCGCCGGGGTTCGATCGTCGCGCGACCGCGGCCAGCTGGAGGACCTGGTTCTCGGCCCATTCATACGCCGCGGCCGCCTGGTGACGCCGAGTGCCGCTGCCTGGGACGCCCTTGGGCTCACCCTGGCCACGCTAGGAGAGCGTGAGGGTCTCGAGCCGCATTTGGTACGCCGGGGCTTTGCCTTCGATGTGCTCCTGGCGTACTCCGCTCGAGAAACCGGCGCAATCCTTGTCACCGGCAATCAGCGCGATATGGCCCGTATCCGAAGCGTCTTCACTTTTCAGTATGGCGCCCCGTACCCGGAGCGGCCGTAGGAGCAAGCGAGCGGGCCGGATGTTCTTGGCTTGCTATGTTCCTGCCGATAACATCGCTGTCCAACGGACACCATGGCGCGGCGACGTTCCGGGGCGGGAAATCATTGCGGGGCCTCGGGCTGCGCGATCTAGCCCGCGCGGCTCACTTCGGCCCGAACCTGAGCCTCGCGCGGCGGACCCGGTCGTAGACCTCGGTGTGGGCCTGCTGGAGCCCGGCCTTGAAGCGCGGGTCATCCCGAACCTTGTCATAGAGGCCCGACGCCATCACGGTGAAGTCCTCGCCTTCCGGCGAAATCGCGTAGGCCCGCTGGAGCCAGGCGAGCGATTCCTCGGCGTTTCCGGTCCAGGCGCAATACTCCGCCAGCCCCCGCGCGGCGATGACGGGGCTGAAGAGCGAGTCACCGGCTGTTCCCGCCGTGAACGCCGCGCGCAGCGTAGTCGGCGATCTGCGCCGCCTCCTGGACCCTTCCCAGCGAGTGCAGGCACATGGCTCGCACCGCGACGTAGGGACCCAGACTCCGGGTTGCGCAGCCCGCTCGCGTTGCTGGGCCTCCGCACGGCCTCTGGCCGGGGAATTGCGGGGGAAGGGCTGTGTGGCGGAGGACTCGACCACTCGTCCCCTCCGGTACACGATCCACCGCTTTCCCAGGGAGGTACCGATGCGCCCACTCTTGAGTGGAACGGCTGCACTTTTTGTCGCGTTTGTCGCGCTCGCGGGCGCGGGATGTTCCGGGACCGGCGCGACCGCGCCTCAGGGAACCGGGCGCCTGGTCTTCCAGCTCTCGACGTCACCCCTCGGTACGCCGGGCGGCTCCCCCTCGTTCGCCGACGTCACGGTCAGCCGGGGAACCGATGTCATCGTCATCTCGCGCGTGCAGCTGGTTGCGCGGAAGCTCAAGCTCGAACGCCTCAACGGGACCTGTCCCACGCCGGTGCTCTCGGCGGCCGAATCCGGCGGGAGTGACGCGGACTCGGGCGATACGCCAGAGTGTCCGAATCTGCGGCTCGGCCCGCTCCTGCTCGATCCGCCGCTGACCAGCGGAGCCCAGACCTCTTTCTCGGTGGATCTGCCCCCCGGGATCTATCACGAGCTGGAGATGCAGATTCACAAGCCGACCGGGAGCTCGGCGGACGCGGCGTTTCTCGCCGCCAATCCCGGTTTCGCCGGGGTCAGCATCAAGGTGACCGGCACCTTCAACAGCGCTCCCTTCACATTCACCACCGATCTGACGACCGAAGTGGAGGTCGAGTTCGCCGCTCCGATCGAGGTCAAGACCGCGGGCACGACGAGCCTCACGCTGCAGCTCGACGTGCGGGGATGGTTCCTCGACCAGGGTGGTGCCGCGCTGGTGAGCCCGCTGGCGCTCACGCAGCAGAGCCGGCAGCGGGTGGAGCAGAATATCAGGAGCTCGTTCAGCGGATTCGAAGACGAGAATCAGGATGGTCGGAGGGATTGATCCAGGCGAGTTTGCCCGAGTCCGCTGCTGGAGGGGCGCTGGGCCGGTTGCTCAGCGCCCCTCCGCGTTCCCGCAGGCGTCCAGCCGCCGCCCAGCGGCTGGCAGGTAGGGAAAGAGGCGTGCCGCCGCCGCATGGACTCGGCCGCGGGCGCACCCGGTGCGCTGCGCGATCATGAGGTGAAGCCGGTAGCTTCCCGGGTCGAACCGGACCGCGCGCTCCAGCCGCTCCACCGGCCACCCGGGGCCGGCAATCTCGATGGCCGCCACCTGGCCCGCACTCCTCAGAGTCGCGCCGACCGTCAACACTCCCAGCGCGGAGAGCAGAACAGCGCGCCCCCCGACCGGCAGCGCGCCCACCGGTCCGGTCTCCGGGAGCAGGAGCAGGAGCCCCGCCGCCGCCCACACCACGAGGGGACCCGGGCCAGAAACTCCAACGGGTCCACCGTCTCAGTGCCCGCCGTCGGCCCTCGGACTTGTCCGACCGATAGGTCACCTGCTTCAGGGTGGCGTCGTACGTGAGCCGCTCCAGCGCCACCGGATTCCGCGCGCAGTACCGGGCCAGGCGGCGGGCGAAGGCGCGGTCGTCCTCCGGGACCCCGACGGCGTCATGCACGTGGAACCCCGAGTGGGGCCATTGGAGCATGCCCGCCGCCTGGCCTTCGTCGAACAGCTCCAAACACACGAAGAGCCGCAGGACCGCCCGCCGGAACGCCTCGGTCAAGCGGCCTGCGTCATGCACCGGCCACGAGACGAACGTCCCGTCAGGCCGGAACCCGCCGTCCGTGACGATCAGGTGGAGGTGCGGATGCAGTTGGCGCGGGAGCCGTGGGTTTGGAGGCACGCGACGATCCCGATGGCGAGGTCGCGTTCGCCGGTGAGCGCGCGCACGGCAGCGCGGATCGTCTGGGCGGCGACGCGGGTGATATCGCCGAGCAGGCGGCGGCGAGACAGACAGTACGCGCGGAGCCGCTTGGGGATGGTGAGCACCACCTGCCGGTGGGACACCGGCGCGAGCAGCGTGGTGTCGAGCCACTGCTCCCAGAGGGCGAGGCGCTTGGCGTGGCAGCTCGGGCAGCAGTACCGACACTTGCACGAGAAGGCGAGCAGGTACTCGTGGGTGCAGCCGTCGCACCGGATGCGCGCGAAGCCATGCTCAAGGATCCCGCACGCGAGGAACTTGTCCGCCACCTCGCGCACGACGGGGCGCCACTCGCCGCACGTGCGCGCAAAGCGCTCGTCATAGACGGTCTCCAGGCGGTGACAGTGATCCTGCACCAACCGGAAGAGCGGCGACGCCTGCGGCCGGCGGGGCTGGTAGACGCCGAGGGCGCCGTACGCCTTCGCCTCGTGGGCCATGGGCGCTCCGGGACAACGGAGCGCCCAGCCTAGGGCGACGCGGCGGAATGACTGTCACCATTCCCTTGCCAAAAGGGCCATTTCGACGCAGCATCTGGGCCAGGGCCACAGTGCATCTCGCCAAGGACATCAGCGATAAAGACTTGACAGGTCTCTTGTTTATGACCATTATAGTCTTATGAAAAGAGTATCCATATCTGAGCTCAAGGCCCGCCTCAGCGCGTTCCTGGACATCGTCCGGGAGGGGGGGGAGGTTCTGGTGACCGACCGGGGCCGCCTCATTGCCCGCCTCGGCCCGGTTACCGGTGCTGAACTGGAGGAAAGCCGCCGTGAGCTGCTGATTCGCAGTGGGCAACTGCGGGCCCC
>JAYUAL010000369.1:0-3690 GCA_043741355.1 Gemmatimonadales bacterium
CATCACCAACGGCGCCGCATGAGGGAGACAACCGACCTCTTCGTCCGGAAGCCCGGCATCACCGGGCGCAAGATCCGCTTCGCACTGGTGGGCTGCGGACGGATCTCGGCCAATCACTTCGAGGCGCTCGCGGCCCACGCCGCCGACGCCGAGCTGGTGGGCGTGGCCGATATCGACCCCGCCGCCCTGGGGCGCGCCACGGCGCGGACCGGCGCTCCCGGGTTTCCTTCGCTGGAGGCGCTGCTGCTCGGCTCCGAACCCGACACCGTGATCCTCGCCACGCCGAGCGGGCTCCACGCCCAGCAGGCGATCCGGGTGGCCGAATCGGGCCGCCACGTCATGACCGAGAAACCGATGGCGACCCGCTGGCAGGACGGGAAGGCGATGGTCCAGTCCTGCGACGAGGCCGGCGTGCACCTCTTCGTCGTCAAGCAGAACCGGCGGAACCCCACGCTCCAGTTGCTCAAGCGCGCCGTGGAGGCCAGGCGCTTCGGCAAAATCTGCATGGTCACCGTCAATGTCTTCTGGACCAGGCCCCAGGCGTACTACGACAGCGCGGCATGGCGGGGAACCTGGGAATTCGACGGCGGCGCGTTCATGAACCAGGCCAGCCACTACGTGGACATGCTCGACTGGCTCATCGGACCGGTGGAGAGCGTGCAGGCGTACACCGCCACGCTGGTCCGCAACATCGAGGTGGAAGACACCGGAGTGCTCGCGCTCCGCTGGCGCGCCGGGACCCTGGGCTCGCTCAACGTGACGATGGTGACCTACCCCAAGAATCTCGAAGGGTCGATCACCGTGCTGGGAGAAAAGGGCACGGTGCGGGTCGGGGGCATGGCGGTCAACAAGATCGAGCACTGGGAGTTCGAGGGGAATGATCCCATGGACGACGAGGTGGAGCGGGCCAGCTACGACACCAGCTCGGTGTACGGCCACGGGCACCCGCGCTACTACCAGAACGTAATCCAGACCCTCCGGGGCGCGGCCGCCCCCGATACCGACGGCCGTGAGGGGCTTCACTCGCTGGAAATCCTGATCGCGACCTATCTCTCCGCGCGCGACGGCCGGCGGGTGGCCCTGCCGCTGGAGTATTGAGCCCGGCGGCGGCGGAGCGCCCGGGGCCGGTGCAATGACCGGCGGCCCCCGTTTGCGAATCGGATACCTGGTCCAGCAATTCGTTCCGGAGGTCGGCGCCGGGCCGGCCCGGGTGGCCGAGATGGTTCGGCGCTGGACCGCATCGGGGGCGGAGGTCACCGTCATCACCGCCATGCCGAACCGGCCCCAGGGCCGCATTCATGCCCGGTACCGTGGCCGGCTCTTCGCCGAAGAAACCTGGGAAGGCGCGCGAGTCCTCCGCTCCTGGCTGCACGCGCGGCCGGGTGGCGGGTTAGGCACCACGCTTCTCAACAACACCACGTTCGCCGCCACCGCCACGCTCCACGCACTCGCCAGGGCCGGCCCGTTCGACGTGCTCATTGCCAGCTCGCCGCCATATTTCCCCCTCCCGGCGGGCATGCTGCTGCACTGGCTCTGGGATACGCCGCTGGTGCTCGAGCTGCGCGATCTCTGGCCCGAGTATCTGGTGGAGATGGGCGTGCTCCGCAGCGGGATGGCGGAACGCGCCGTCCTTGCGATCGACCGGGCCATCCTGAAGCGGGCGACTCACCTGGTGACCGTTACCGAACCGCTGCAACGGCGGTTGATCGAGAAGGGCATTCCTCCCGAACGGGTGACGGTGATCTCCAACGGCGTAGACCCCGAGCTCTACTTTCCCGCCGATGAACCGCCCCCGGTGTCCGCCCTCGCGGCGAGGAGCGGTACCTTCGTGGTCGGCTACCTCGGCAATTTCGGCGCGGGGCAGGGGCTCGGCGTGGTGCTCGACGCGGCCCGTCGGCTCGCGGGCGCGGGAGAAACGCTGCGGTTCGTTCTGGCCGGGGACGGCACCGAGCATGGCCGAATCCGAGCCGAGGCGGAACGGCTTTCACTGCCCAACCTGGTGATCCTTCCGGCCGTCCCCAAGGAACGGACCCGGGCCTTCTACAACAACTGCGATGTCTGCCTGGTGCCGCTCGCGCCATTGCCGATCTTCGCCGGAGCGCTCCCCACCAAATTGTTCGAGATCATGGCCTGCGGCCGGCCGATTGTGGCCGCTGCGACTGGACTGGTGCCCGAGACGCTCGGAGCGAGCGGCGCTGGGTGGGCGGTGCCTCCGGGCGATGGAGAGGCGCTGGCCCAGGCGCTGGGCCGGCTGGCCCGGATTCCGGCCGCGGAACGCGCCGCGATGGGCGCGCGGGGAACCCGCTACGTGAACAAGCGCTTTCACCGCGGTGTGCTCGCCGATCGGTACCTGCGCGTGCTCGCTGCTGCGGCGGGAGTGCCGGAATGATCGCGGTGACCGGCGCCGGGGGGTTCATTGGGACGGCGCTCTGCAAGGCGCTGGTGCTGGCTGGAGCTCCCGTCAGGGAAGTCCGCCGGCCCGGGGCGTCGCCGCCCGGGGAAGGTCTCGAACGAGCCGAGATTCCCGATCTCGAGCGCGGCGCGCTGGCCCGGGCGTTCGCCGGCGCCGATGTCGTCGTGCACCTGGCGGGGCGCGCCCACCGGCTTCGCGACGAAGCAGGCGATCCGCTCGCGGCCCTCCGCCGAGTCAACGTCGATGGTACCCGGGCGGTAATCGAGGCTGCAGCAGATGCGGGGGTGCGCCGCGTGCTGGTGGCAAGCTCGGTCAAGGCGGTGGGAGAGTCCACGTCGATTCCCTGGACCGAGGAGACTCCGCCGGCGCCGCGCGACCCCTACGGTGTGAGCAAGCTCGAGTCGGAGCGGGTGGCCTTCGCTGTCAGCACCGAGCGAGGTGTCGATACCGTCGTAATGCGGTTTCCCCTGGTCTACGGCCCCGGCGCTCCCGCCAACGTACTCCGGCTCGTCTCGCTGGTGAACCGCGGACTCCCGCTGCCGTTCGGCGGGATCGAGAATCGCCGCAGTATGCTGTCGACCGGCAACCTCGTGGCTGCGGTGCGCGCCCTGGCCGGCACGCCGGGCCTCGCCGGCGAAGTGTTCTTCGTGGCGGACGGAGTCGATCTCTCCACCCCGGAATTGATCAGAACGATCGCAGAGGGACTGGGACGTCGCGCGCGCCTCTTCCGGATCCCCCCGAAGCTCTTCCGGGCCGCCGGGCGGGCCGGCGATGCCATCAGCCGGCTGGTTGGGTTCCCGTTTACCAGCGCGGAAGTCGAGCGTCTGACCGGCTCGCTCGTGGTGGACACCGCGAGGCTGGCGGAGTGGACCGGATTCCGGCCGCCCGAGACGCCGGAGGACGGCTGGCGTGCGGTGGCGCAATGGTTTCGGGAGCGGCCCCGATGATCGCCGGGGCGCTGCTCACGCTGGCCGTCGCCCTTGCCGCGAGCTGGTGGGGTACCGGCCTGGTGCGCCGGTTCGCCCTGGCCCGGTCACTGCTCGACATTCCCAACGAGCGGAGCTCCCACTCGATCCCCACCCCGCGCGGCGGCGGTGTCGCCATCGTCGTGGTGGTGCTCGGGGGAATCCTGGCAGGAACGGTCGGCGGGTGGATCCGCGAGACCATTGCGCTGGCGCTGGTCCCCTCGGGCGCGGCGGTGGCGCTGGTGAGCTGGCTCGACGATCGGCGCGGCGTGCCTCGGTCGATCCGCTTTCTGGTGCACATCGCCGCCGCGG
>JAYUAL010000370.1:0-3671 GCA_043741355.1 Gemmatimonadales bacterium
CAAGGTCCGATAGCAGCGGCCGTCATACAGGGTATCCCCCATGAAATCGAGCGCCCAGGTGCGGTTGAGCACCGGTGGCGCCTCTAGCACCAGGCGGGGCCGGGTGAGCAGCCGCTTCGTCCGCCGCCGCGGCACATTCAGCCGGAGGGCACAGTAGACGCGATAAATCCGCTTCCAATTCCACGCATGCCCCAGCGCGCGGAGCCGGCCGGCGCACTTCCAGAAGCCCCACCGCGTCCGCCGCGCCACCAGCGCGAGCAGCGCGTCGATCACCGGCTGATCGGCCTCGGACCGGTCCGCCGGCGGGCGGTACCACGCCGTGCGCGAGAGTCCGGCAAGCCCGCAGGCGCGCCCGATCGGGAGATCGTGGTCCTGGACGAGCATCGCCGCGACGGCCCGACGCGCGAACGGCGTTACAGTTTTCGGTGCCGCACATCCTTGATCGCGGCGTTCTCGAGAGCCAAGTCAGCGTACATCCGCTTGACCCTGGGGGGCCCAGCCCCCCGGTGCTGATGACCACGCGAGTCCGCGCGAGCGCTTCCGCAACCGCGGCCCGGACCGCATCGGCCTCGTCGGGCACCGAGGTGCGCCGGACGACCCGGACCCCGGCGGCGGCGAGGGCCTGACCGACGAAGGCGGAATTGGTGTCGATGGTGAATCCGAGGAGAAGCTCGGTGCCGATGGAGACGAGCTCGAGGTTCATGGGGGAAAGCTAGTGTCGCAGTGTGCACGGCGGAGGGGTGGATCGTGTTTGTACGCGGGCTCGGGGCGGAGTGGCCTCCGGGGGCGCTCGAGTTTGCGGTCGCGATCGTCGACCCAGTGGCCCGGTCCCTCCGCGCCGCCCGCTCCCGCCCGGACTGAACTGCTCCACCGGATTTTTTAAGTCGAGCCGCTCACTTGCCCTCGCTGCCGCGGCCGGATGCGGGCCCTCATGGTCCACACCGGCCCCGCCGTGATCACCCGGATCCTGGCCCACCACGCCAGGAACCTCGAGCGCGCCCACCGCGCCGCTGGCCGTCCGCCTACTCCTGATGTCAGAAGAGATATTGGAGATCAAGCCAAAGCAGCCGATAGCAACACGCGTAGACTTTTGCGATAAGGCGAAACAAGCATGGAGAGATTCAAAAACCGGTGAATCGGCTCAGCAAACTTCCCAAAGCGCGAAATATTTGTTGGCCTCTCAGGTCTGGCGAACCCGGCTCCTGGGTTGCATCCTTCCAGGTGGGCCTGCAGCTCGCGAACGGTGAGGCGCCCTGCGCGAGTTGGTTTGGGGTCCATCAGTGTTGACACCCAAATGATCGTTTGGTTAACGCTCGTGAGCGGCGGGCCGCAGCAGCGGATTGATAGGTGCTCGAGGCAGCCTCGCCATCTCGGCCCGCGCGCTATCGACCAACGGCTGGCTGGGCGCCTCGGCGTGCGCCCACGTCTCCAGAAACGTTCGGTACGCTGCGATGGCGTCAGCGTGCCGGCCGAGCCGCGCCAGGATCCGTGCCCGGCGGAGCGACGCGACCCCCGCCAGAACGATCTCGTGGCTTCCCCCAAAGACCAGGCTCTCGTAGACGGTCAGAGCCTCGTCGTGCCGGCTCAGGGTCTCCAGCAACCCGGCCCGGAGGAACCGCTCCGATTCGAGTCCCGCGAAGTACATGACCTGGGAACCCTGATCCCCGGCTTCGTGAACCGTGCTCAGGAGCGAGAGCGCGCGGCGCGCATGCCCGCTGGCGGCTAAGAGGTGCGCCCGGATCCCGGCAACGAACGCTTGCCTGTGCGATTGGAGCCGCGCGGTTCCGGATATCTGCTCGAGTGAATCGGCATACCCCGCCGCCAGGCTCGAATCGTTGGCCCGAATGGCCAACATGGCCAGGTAATACAGCCGCACCGCCGGATAGAACTCGTACTGTGAGACTGCCAGGTCTTTCTCATCGCGCCCCGCCCGCCACTGCTTGAGTTCTCGAGTGAGGGCCCGGCGTTCCGGCTCGGCTCCCGGCGGAGCCGGGAGCGTCGCCAGATGCCCGATCACTTCGAGACCATGACTGGGTTCGAGTTCCCCTATCGCCCGGGCCTCCTCGAACGCTCGGTGGAACTGCCCCTGGCCGAACGCGAGCAACGCCGCCAAGGCGTGCCCTCCAACCGGGGACGAACCGGTTTGCATCAACCGAGCGACCGTATCGCCTTCCGCGAGGTTCTTGGCGTAGAATGCAGTCCGGGTTGCCGCGTTGGAGAGGAGATGTCCGGCGTCGGTCGAAAGCGATCGAAGTGCGGACGCGCGCAAGGCCGAATCGCCGCTGACAACCGCTTGAAAGAAGCGAAGCTCCGCGTCCGGCCCGCCGAGCATCAGCGCCCCTGCGGCAGTCAACAGGCTGTCGGCCCGCCGGATGTTGCCCTGATACGCCTCGACCCGCGCCAAATGGGTGAGCGCTCCCCGATTGGTGGGGTTCAACGCGACCACCCGCTCGAACGCGGGGCCGGCTTCGCGGAACGGCCGTCCGCGAATAGTGTTGGAGTGGAACAGGACCTCACCCAGCGCGAACCAAGCCTCTTCGTTCGCCGAGTAGCGGGTGGTGACCGCCCTGAAGCGAGCTTCCGCCGAGTCGTTGCGTCCCTCTCGCCACAACACGGAGCCTTCTAGTAACATGCGCTCTGGCCATGGCAGCCCCTCGGCGTGACGGAGCCCGGCGGTCGCGGCGCCGGCCACGAAATTCCCCTGGGCATTCCAGTCGTACGCTTGACTGAGTCGATAGTACGCGAGCCCGAAGGTCGTGTCCTCGCGGACGGCGTGCTGGAACGACGTGACGGCGTCCGCAAACCGGGACCCGCGGAAGTGGGTTTCACCGTCGACGAACGCCTTGAAGGCGGCGAGGGACCGGGTGCCAAGTGCGGCGCTCTTGGTCAGGCCGCTGGCCGCCGCCGGATCCAACCCCACGAGTTGTCTAGCGAGATCGTCGGCCAGCGCGAACAGACTGTCGTTAGGCCCGGTCGCCGTGGCTGAGCCGAGAACCCGTCCAGCCCGGTCGGTTTGGTGGAGAGTCACCTGGATCCGCAGGGTGCCGTTCACGACCATCGCGCGTCCGGTCACGTATCGGCGAGCGCCCGTGACGTCGACGATCACTCTGGCAGTGTCGGTCGGCGAGCCCGCGCGGCGGAGCGTTGCGGCAAGACCGGGCGGCATGATCGCCGCTTGGATCGGGCCGGCTCCATCGAGGCTCTCGGCGATGAGACGGGTGGTTCCGGCAACGAGGTACGAGTCGGCGGAGTCCCCCGTCACCGCGAATGGCAGTACCACCACCTTCAGCGGGCCCTCCGAGCCCGCTGGCACCCTCGAGCGATAGCTGACCGCCGCCAGGCCGGCCACCGCTAACCCGCCCACCAGAGCTCCCCAGAAGGATCGACGGTCGAACCGGAGCAGACGCGGCGAGACCGTCTCTTGCGCGCCCGCTGTGGGCATTGAAGCCGGTCCGGCGGCGACCGCGTTCCCGGTCGGCGACCGGGCCGCCATCTCGCGCCGGATCGCCTGATCCAGCTCGATCAGGTGCCCGTCTTGGGAGAGTCCCAGCTCCTCCCGCAACCGCGCGCCAAAGCCGTGAATCGAGCTGAGCGCGCCGGCTCGATTTCCCGAATCCGCCAGAGCCCGAGCCAGACCCGCGGCGAACTCCGCGTTGTGAGGATCCACGGCC
>JAYUAL010000371.1:0-3669 GCA_043741355.1 Gemmatimonadales bacterium
GCTATGTTCGCTCTCCCCCTGCGGAGTTTCTCCCATGAAGTGTGTGTTGAGCCTTGCCGTTGTCGCCTGTCTCGCCGTTCCCGCCTCTCTCCCGGCACAGGATCAGCCGGGCGCCATGGCCTCGGCCTTGAAGGCCACGTTGACCCGGTTTACCAGAAATATGCCGGGCGCCGCCGACTCGATGCCGGCCGATAAGTACGGCTTCAAGCCGACCCCCGGCCAGATGAGCTTCGGAGAGATCCTGGCTCACGAGGCCGAGTCGAACGAGACGCTCTGCGCCGCGATCCACGGCAGCCCGGCCACGCCATCGGAATCGGCGGCCGGCGCCGCGGCTCCCAAGGCGGATCTGGTGGCCCGGCTGCGGAAATCGTTCGATTACTGCGGTACGGTGGTGGGAGCCATCAAGGACGCGGCCCTGGGCGACTCAGTGCCGTTCTTCGGGGGCCGGAAAGCCACCCGGGCCCGCGCGATCATCGCACTGGCGCAGGACTGGGCCGACCACTACGCCCAGGCCGCGATGTATCTGCGACTCAACGGCATTCTGCCTCCGTCGGCGCGGCCCCCGCGGCCGTAGAGGGGCAGGGGTTGGCTAAGCCGGTCCCTGGTTTGGGCCATCGACGGCAGGGTGGCGACGAGCAGGCTGGCGAGCAGGGCAGGGGTGCGGCGGCCCCCGTCCGAAAGAACCGGAGATGGACCGCCGCCCCGGGACGTTTCTAGAATCCGTCTTTGTCGATGTCGCCCGGGATGGCCCGCTCCACGCGGTGCCATGCATCACGCGAAGCGTTGCGGGCCTTTTCCCATGAGAGGCTCGCGGCGTGGGGAGTTGTCTCCCAGACGGTGCGCAGCTCCGGCTCGACCTCCTCGAAGGTTCGGCCCTGGTTGAGTCCGTACGCTTCCCACCCGTAACGATAGGCGGGCTGGTAGACCTCGTAGGTGTCCACCACCACCACGTACGGCCGGCTCCTGAAGTTCTCCCGCCAATAGGCGTCTTCGACGGTCGGGTTCGCGGCTTCCGCCGCGTCCTTCCCGGCCAGCCCGCCCACGACCGCACCGACGGCGCCCCCAACCAGGGCGCCTATGGGACCGCCCACCACGGTGCCGATGCCGGCTCCTGCTGCGGCTCCGCCGAGTGCGCCGGTGCCTACTCCAACGGGGTGGGCGCCGGGAGCGCCGGTCAGAGGATCCTTGTTGGCATCCGGATTTCCATATTCATCAGCCATGGTGGCGTCCTTTTTCGAGTTGTTATGGGTCACGCGGTCGCTCTACGATAGGTAGGACGGAATTTCATGCACGGCCCGCACACGAACTCGCCCGATCTACCAGTCGGTTGGCCGATAATCCTTCAGGAACTGTCCCCAGATGTGCTGTCCAGTGTTGATCCCGGCGATGATGGGATCGACGATGCGCGCCGCGCCGTCGACAATGTCCAGGGGAGGGTGGAAACGGTGTTCTTCCACTTTGCGCGCCGCGATCTCGACCGGGTCCTCGTCGGTTACCCAGCCGGTATCCACGCTGTTCATGTGAATCCCGCCGTGGTAATAGTCGGTCGCCGAGGTGCGGGTCATCATGTTGAGCGCCGCCTTGGCCATGTTGGTGTGGGGATGCCGTGTGGTCTTGTACTTCCGGTAGAACTGCCCCTCCACGGCGGAGACATTGACGATGTGCTTGTCGCGCTCCGGCGTGCGCGTCAGGAGCGGCTTGAGGCGCGCATTGAGGACGAACGGCGCGATGGCGTTCACGAGCTGCACCTCCATCAGCTCGACCGAGCTCACCTCGTCCAGCAGCAGCCGCCACGAATTGCGCCCTCGCAGATCCACCTGCTGGAGGTCCTGGTCCAGCCTGCCCTCGGGAAAGAACCGGCCATCCGGGGCGTGCTCGTCCGGCAGCAGTGGTACCTGGGAAAGCCGGGCCGAATGGGTCAGCCCGGCGATGTCGCCAAGGCGTCGATCCAGCGCCACGGGCGCCGTCTCGGCCCCCTGCAGGAGGTCGTAGCCCCGGAGACCCTCGTACTTGCCGACCAGTCGGCGGACCGGCTCGGGCAGGCTCCCCAGGGACGCCGTTTCGCGGACCATCATGTGCTCGTAGAAACTCGGCGGGCGCCGCACCGTCTGGCAGGCGTTGTTGATGATGAAATCGAGCCGGTCGCGGGTGGCGAGCAGCTCGCGGCAGAAAGCCTCGACGCTGGGCGTGTGCCGCAAGTCCAATCCGAATATCTCCAGCCGGTCTCCCCACTCGGTGAAATCCGGCTCCTTGGCGTAGCGCGCCGCGGAGTCGCGGGGAAAGCGGGTGGTAACGATGAGCCGGGCGCCGGCGCGCAGCAACTTGAGGCCGGCCTGATAGCCGATCTTTACTCGACCCCCGGTGAGCAGGGCAACCCGGCCTCGCAAGTCGGCCAGCTCGGTGCGCTTCGCGAAGTTCAGCTCGGCGCAGGGCGGACAGAGGGAGTCGTAAAAGTGATGGACCGCTGTGTAGTCCCGTTTGCAGATGTAGCAGTGTACCGGCTCGATTGCCTCCCGAGCTTCCTGCTCCGCTTCCCGATCCTGCGCCTCGAAGCCATTCGGCGGGAAGACGTTGGGCGTGGTGAAGACCGTCTGACGGCGCAGGGTCCGGATCCCGGTCCGTCCGAGCGTGGTCTCGTCTTGATCAATGCGGGCCGCTTTGCGCAGACGGACCGTGGCCTTCACCAGCTGCCGGCGGGTCTTCGCATCGGGTTGAAAGACCTTCCCCACCGCGTCGAGGAATCGCCTCCGGTCCACGGCGGAGGCCTCGGCGAGCAGCCCCCGGTCGGCGGCGACGGATTCGAGCAGCTCCGCGGCATCGCGGAGGCGTTCGAGGAGCCGGGGGGAGCGGAGGTTTTCGGGAGGCTTCGGCCTGATGGTCACGGGTCCCTTGGGGTTGGCTTTCCGGTACTCGGTCGGCCTAAATGTAAGCGCCCGGCATTTGCTCCCCACGACCTGACCGGCCTAGGTTATCGAACCACCGCCTTCAGGAGAGCATGATGACCAGGACCATCGCCACGCTGTCCGCCCTGCTGTTTCTCGGCGCCCCGCTCGCCCGGGCCCAGAGCGGCACCTTGAGCTTTTTCATCACCAGCGCCGGCCCCGGCAACGGTGCCGCGCTGGGCGGGCTCGAAGGCGCCGACGCCTACTGTACTCAGCTGGCAAAGACCGCCGGCGCCACCGGCCTCACCTGGCGGGCCTATCTCAGCGCCAAGGCCGCCAACGGCAAGCCTGCCGTCAACGCCCGGGACCGGATCGGGAAGGGGCCCTGGTTCAACACGGCGGGTGTCCGGATCGCGAAGGATGTGGCCGATCTGCATGGCGACAGCAGCAACGTGAACAAGAAGACCGTGCTCACCGAGCAGGGCGACACGGTGAACGGGCGGGGCGACACCCCGAACAAGCACGACATCCTCACCGGGTCGGCACTGGACGGGACGCTGGCCGCGGACACGCTGGACACTACGTGCCAGAACTGGACCAGCAGCGCCGCCGATGGGAGCGCGCGGGTGGGACACTTCGACCGCCAGGGCGGCGGGCAGAATCCGACGTCATGGAACTCGGCCCACGCCTCGCGCGGCTGCGGCCAGGCGAATCTCAGGGCGACCGGCGGGGACGGCTTGTTCTATTGCTTCGGACTACCGTGAGGACAGTGAAGAAAGTGAGGACA
>JAYUAL010000372.1:0-8515 GCA_043741355.1 Gemmatimonadales bacterium
CCGCCGATTCCCAGCAAGCCATCCTCATCTGCCTGGGCGACCAGCCCATGATCCGAGTCGACGTCATCAAGGCGCTGATCGAGACCTGGGCCCGGGGCGGAGCCATGGCGGTGCGCCCCATCTACAGAGAGGCTCCCGACCAGCCCGGCCATCCTTTCCTGGTGGACAAGAGCCTCTGGCACCTGGCCGACGAAATGCGGGGCGACTCGGGATTCTCGCCGGTGCTGGCGCGTCACCGGATCAATGTTCGGACCATTCCGGTCGCCGGGACAAATCCCGACGTGGACACTCTCGATGACCTGAAGCTGCTGAACCACGAACCCAGGGCGGCAACCGCCTGATGCGCGGGCTCCTCGAGGAATACCAGCTCCTGGCCGCATCGGGCCCGGTCGGCCGTGCGGTAGTGACCCAGGTCTGGGGCTCGGCCCCCCGCCCCGAAGGCGCCTGCCTCCTTGCCACCCTGGACGGGCGAATGGCCGGCTCGGTGTCCGGGGGCTGCGTGGAGACAGCCGCGGCCGAGGAGATTCGCGCGGTGATCGCGAGCGGCATTTCCCGAAAAATCGGCTGGGGCGTGACCCACGAGCGAGCCTGGGAGATGGGACTGTCCTGCGGGGGCACCATCGAAGTGTTCGTGGAGCCGGCGGTCCGGCCGGAGCTGATTCAGGCCGCGCGATCGACGATGAGTACCGTGCTCGCCACCGTTATAGGCGGGGCCGCCCCGCTCGGTTCAGGGGTTCTGGTCGAGGAGGGGGGCAATTCCCGGGTGCTCGGCGCGCTGCCCGCCGCGCTGGCCGAACCGATCACCCGCGCAGCCACCGCGGCATTGCCGCGGCTCAAGAGCCGGGTCGAAACGATCGACACCGCCTCCGGAGCGGTCGAGGTGTTTCTGGAGGTATTCCCCCGCAAGCCGACGCTGCTCATCTTCGGCGGGGTCCACATCGCCACCGCGCTGGTGCGCCTGGCCGGGCCGCTCGGTTACCGGACCGTCGTGGCCGACGGGCGGGAGGGGTTTTTGACGCGGGAGCGGTTTCCCGACGCCGATGAGTTGATTCTGGGCTGGCCCGACGAGGTGTTCCGGAAGGCGGGGCTGGATGCCGCCACCTGCGTCTGCCTGCTGACTCACGACCCCAAGTTCGACGAGCCCGCGCTGGAGCTGGCTCTCCGGTCGGAGGCGTGTTACGTGGGGGCCATCGGCTCGAAGAAGACCCAGGAGCACCGGCGAGCACGGCTCCGCGAGCTCGGTTTTTTCGACTCCGACGTAGCCCGGCTGCGCGGCCCCATCGGGCTCGACCTGGGCGGGCGCACTCCCGAGGAAATCGCGCTCGCGATCATGGCCGAGATCACGGCGGTGCGGCATCAGCGCCCGCTCGCGGCTGGCGCCTAGGGCGCTCGCTGCGCCGGAACCCGGATCCGGAGCGCAACCGCCCTCCCCACCTCCGACTCCGTCACCACGCGAATCCCCCTCCGGGAGAGCTCCGCTCTCACCGCGCTGGCCCCTCCCATCGTGTGGCTGTCGTAGAGCCAGGCGTACGGCTTGGCCGCCTCGACGATTCGATCGACCGCATGCCGCGCCCAGATCGAGTCGGGCCCTACACCACTGGTGCCTCGCCGTTCTGCATACCCGGTGGCGCTCCGGGTACCAATCAGTTCTTTCCGGTCCCGGCCCTGGAAGACCAGAGCCCTTCTCCCGGTGGTGTCCGCCTCCGGAACCAGTCCGTTGTGGGCCCCCGGTCCGTCCGCGCGTCCCAGTTTGGCGAAGTGATCGAGCCGGGGGATATCGGGCCGGCTCCAGTCGGTGGAGTAGTAGGCCCATGCCGGCAACCCACCCGGGAAGATGTAGACCGGCTCGGAGCCCGCAAACCCGGGATGGCCCAGGCCACCACCAGTGCCGCGCCCGCCACACCAGCCGGGATCTCGCCCAGCCGGATCAGCCGGCCAAGGTCTGCGATCAACACCCCGAAACCGATGAAGACGAAGGGAGCGAGGAAAAGGAAGAGCCGCATGGCCACCGGATAGTGCGCGATGAGCGCGCCCGCACCCATCGCCAGAAACGGGACGGCGGTTTGAGCCAGCGCCGGCGCTCCGCCCCGACGCACGGTCAGCAAAACCCCGACGCCGATCAGTCCGCCCGAGAGCCTGGCGGGCATCCAGTCGGAGAACCAGGGCAGCGCCGAAGTAAGGGTCTGTACCGCACCGTACAATCGAAGGCCGAAATCCGGCGCCCGGGGAGGCTCACCACGGTGGTGAAGGAGTCCCGCGGTGTGAAGCCGGCCGAGAAGCACCTCCGCGAGCTGCTGGAAGGCGCCCGGTGATGCTCTGCGGCAGGGCACTGGAGGAATCCGGCGCCCGTATGAAAGAGGAGTTTCCGCTGGACGCAGCCAAGAGCGCCGCCCTCCGCCGCGAGCTCAAGCGGCGGGTGACGGCGCTCTGTCAGCCGCCAAATCCCGGCTTCTCGTCCGCACTGGGCCCGTAAGATCCCGGAATGGCCACGTCGTTGAGGCGGAGATAGACACCCAGCTGGGCGCGATGATGCACGATGTGGTTCAGCACGAAGCTCCGGAGCACCGCGATTCGTGGCATGCTGAGGAGGGTATTGCCGCCGGCCTTGAGGGTCCAGGTGACCATCAGGTCCGCGTCGGAGGCCTTCATCAGCGCGGCACGGGTCGCGGTCACCGCGCTGTCGAAGGCCTTCAGGGTCTCGGCCCGGGTGGTGAACACACCCGGCTTGAAGGCCGGCTTCCCCACCGGCGCGAAGTCGAGTTCGGTCTCCTCCAGCGTGACCTGGCCCCACCCCGGCAGCTCGGCCACGTGGCCCGCCAGGCGCCCCAGCGTCATCGACTTGTCATGCGGCTTCCAGTCGTTTCTGCCTTCGGGAACTACTTCCAGCATCTTTCGGGTGGTCGCCATCTCGTGATCGAACTCGGGTAACAGGCTCTGGGCGATGCTCATTTCTGGAGCTCCGCCGTGATAGTGAGCTTGAAGCCGTCGGGATCGGTCAGGGCGAACGCCATTTGCCCCCACGGCATTTCCATGACTTCGTGATCCAGCGGGAGACCGGCCGCCATGGCCCGCGCCGCCAGTTGCTGCAGATCCTGACCGGTGTTGATATAGAGCCGCATGCCCACCCCCTTCACACGATCATTCCCTTTGGCAAAGTCATCCTGACCCAATCCGAGTTCCGCATTCCCCGCTTTCATCATCACGAACCGCAACTGACCGTCTGCCTCATGCCGGTCCGTGATCGTGAACCCGAGGCCCTCGACGTAGAAATGAATGCTCTTCGTCAGATCGTTGGCAGTAATTCCCGGCGCGATGCCGCGCGCGTCCAACGCGATCTTCGTCATGCGTTGCTCCCTCAGAGAAAGTGCCCGACTCCGGAATCGGAGCCGGATGGACTAGCTCGCGGCCGATAGCCGCTTCATCGCCCTGATCAGCCGGCGCTGGGCCGCCGGGTTGCGGGCCGCCACGAAGATCGTGTCGTCTCCGGAAATGTTCCCCAGCATGTCGGGCCAGGCAAGGCGGTCGAGCGCCGCGCCGACCCGATTGGCCTCTCCCGGCGGAGTGTGCAACACGATCAGCGCATCGCCGGCGGCCTCGATGGTGAGCACACCTTCGGTGATCCGCTGCTCGTCGGGGTCGTGCCGGTGGCGCTGCGCCACCGCGGGCCGCCGATACGCGCCCTCCACCTTGACCAGGTGCAGCGACGCGATGTCCCGGCTTACCGACGACTGGGTCACGTCCCAGCCCTCCCGCGCCAGCGCCTCCGCCAGGCGCTCCTGGGTATGAATCGAGTGCGTGGAGATGAGCTCCAGGATCTTGAGGTGGCGTTGACGGCGGTCTCCGGTCATCGGAACCGGGGCCCCCGGAGCCGGTCCATCGCCCCGTGAAATCGCCGCATCTCGCGCTCGCTCCAGCGGCGGGCCGGTTCGAAGCGGCGCCAGATTTTGTGGAGCTCGAGCCGCCCCAGGCCTCCGGTGGAGCGCCGCCGCGCGATGAGGCGGGACCGGGACGGCGCCGGGAACGTCTCTCCGCGTTCGAGCGCGGCCGCGACCTCGCGATAGGCGCGCCGGAACGGAGTGCCCGACTCCACCCGGCGCATCACCTCGTCGGTGGCCAGCGCGCCGCCGCCGAGCGCCTCGAGGCCCCGGGCCCGGTTCACCTCGAGCTGGGGAATCGCCACCGCCATGACCGCCAGCATGTGCTGGGTGGATTCGAGGCCCCGGAAGAGCGGGTCCTTGAGCAATTGAAAGTCGCGGTGATAGCCGCTGCCCAGCTTGCCACGGAGCGCCAGCGTCGTCGCCAGATCTCCCTCGAGCGCCGCCACCCGGGCGCGGGTCAGCTCGAACAGATCGGGGTTGCGCTTGTGCGGCATGATGCTGGAGCCGGTGGCCAGCCGGGCCGGAAGCGTGAGCAGCCTGAACTCCTCCCCGCTGAAGAGAATCACGTCGGTGGAGAGCCGGGAGAGCTCGTGGCCGAGCTGCACGCACCAGAAGAGCGCGTCGGCCTCGAGCTTCCCGCGCCCGTTCTGCACCGTGGCGACATTGTGTTCGATGCCGGCAAAGCCCAGCGCCTTCGCGGTGGCCTCGCGATCGAGCGGGAGCGGCACGCCATAGCCCGCCGCGCTGCCGAGCGGCGAGCGGTCCACCCGGGCCCAGAGGCTCGGCAGCGCCTCCACTGTATCGAGGAGACCTTCGGCAAAAGCAGCGGACCAGAGCCCCGCCGACGACGGCATCGCGCGCCTGGTGTGGGTGTACCCGGGCCAGAGCGCGTCGCGATTCCGCTCGCCGAAGAGCAGCAACGCCCCGACCACCGCCAGCGCCGAGACCTGGAGCCCCAGCAGGCTGTCTTTGAGGAACAGGCGGATGTCGGTGGCGACCTGGTCGTTCCGAGAGCGGCCGGTGTGAAGCCGCTCCCCCGCGGAGCCGACTCGGCGGGTGAGCCAGAGCTCAACCGCCGAATGCGCGTCTTCATGCTCGGGGCCGATCACCAGCCGTTTAGCTTGCACCGCCCGGAACGCGGCCCGGAGGCCGGCCCTGAGCTTCCGATGGTCGGCGCCGGTGAGCAGCCCCGAGGCGCGGAGCCCCTCGACGTGCCCGAGGCTTCCCAGCACGTCCCAGGGGAGGAGGTATTTGTCGGTCCGGCGATCGTTCCCGATGGTGTAGGCCAGCATGACGCGGTCGATGGCAGCGTCCCCGCCCCACAGGGTGTTCGTCCCCACTGGCCTCACCGTCCTCACCGTTCTCACTTTAGGTACTCCTTCGCCAGCGCCGAGTAGAACGCCCGCGCCGCGGTGACTTCGGGGAGATCGACGTATTCGTCCGCCGTGTGCGACCGGCGGCTGGTTCCCGGGCCGCACTTGATGGCGTCGGTTGCACGCACGAAAACCCAGTCGGAACAGGTGGGGCTGCCGAAGGTCGTGAGCGAAGGCCGAACCCGCCGGGCCGCTTCCAGCAGCGGAGATACTGCCGGTGTCTCGCAGGGCACCAGGCGGTCCGAGGTGATCACCACCTCGCAGGCGAGCCGTTCCTGAAGGGCCCGCGCCAGCTCGTCGTGGGGCCAGGCCGGCGTGCTCCGAATATCGAGCACCGCTTTGGCCGCCGGCGGGGTGACGTTCCGACTGACCCCGGCGGTGAGCATCGTCGGGGTCACGGTGGTGGCCCCGAGAATCGGATGGGTCCGCTCCCCCACCAGGCCGTCGAGCCGGGCCAGGTCCCGGGCCAGCGCGGTGATGGCGTTGGTGAAGGGCCCGTCGTCTCCGGCATAACCCGCGTGGCGCTGGTCGCCCCGGGATATCAGATCCGCCATCATGAGCCCCCGCTGCGCCACGGCGGCATTGAGATTGGTCGGCTCGCCCACTACCGCGGCGTCCACCGGACCGGTCCGGGACACCGCCACGCCCATCGTGGTGTTGCGGGTCTCCTCGCCGTAGCCCATGATCACCAGCAGCCGCCCCCGGCCCAGACGGCCGATCAGGTCGGCCGCCGCGAGCGTCATCGCGGCTACCGAGGCCTTGGCGTCGCCCGAGCCGCGCCCGTAGAGCCGCTCGCCTTCCACGATCGGAGTGAAGGGGTCGCGGGTCCACCCCTCGCCGGGCGGCACCACGTCCAGATGGGAGATGAACGCGAGCGCCGGACCGGGCCGGCCGCTGCTCACCGTCATGGTGACCGAGGCATCGTCCCGAAGCACGTCGAGGCCCGCCCTCCGGGCGGTGTCCTCGAGGAATCGCGCGATGGTTTCCTCGGTGCCGCTCACCGAGGGGATCGCGACCAACTCCCTAAGAAGCTCGATCTCCGTCGGCAAGATCCACTCCGAGATAGGTCGCCTTTTCTTTCCGGCCGACGATCATGGTGCCGGCGCCCGAGCCGGTGAACACTTCGAGCAACAGCGAGTCGTGCACTCGTCCGTCGATGATGTGGGTGCGCTCGACGCCGCCGGTGGCGGCGCGGATGCAGGCCTCCACTTTGGGACGCATGCCTCCGGCGATCACCCCCGACGCGAGGAGCTGCTCCAGATCGTCCGGGTCGGCGAAGGTCACCAGGCTCGAGGGATCATTCCGGTCCCGGAGCACACCCGGCGCGCCAGTCAGGAAGATCAGCTTCTGGGCCCGGAGCGCGATCGCGAGCGTCTCGGCCACGGTATCGGCGTTGACGTTGTAGACGTTGCCGTCGTCATCGCCGGCGAGCGATGCCACGACGGGCACAAAGCGATGCTCGACCAGGGTGTTCACTATACGGGGGTCCACTCGGTCGATGTCCCCGACGTGACCGTAGTCGACGATGCTGGTGGTGCCGTCGTCAAACGTGACGCTCGCCGGGGGCCGCTTGTGCGCGGTCAGGAGATCGGCATCGACACCGGACAATCCCACCGCCTGCACCTGGTGGGAGCGGAGCGCTGCGATCAGCTCGGTGCTGAGCAGCCCGGGATAGACCATTTTGGCCACCTCGAGCGCCGCGTCGTCGGTGATCCGCCGGCCGGCCACCATCACCGGCTCCTGGCCCAGCCGCCGCTGCACCGCCGAGGCCTGCGGCCCGCCGCCGTGCACCACCACGATGCGGATGCCGAGCGACTGCAGCAGACCCAGCTGCTCGGCGACATGATCCTGAACTTCGGCGTCGGAGAGCACGTCGCCGCCGAGCTTCACCACGAAGACATGGTCGCGGTAGGCGCGAACGTAGCGGAGGGCGCCCTTCAGCCCCGAGATGCCCCGTGTTGTGTCGATGCTCATGGCAGTTCCTTGTTTGGGAGCGGGGAGCGGGGAGCGGCGAGCGGGAACGGCATGCTCCTCCCGCTACCTGCTCCCCGCTCCCTGCTTCCCGAGCAATGCAAGGAGCAGAGCTCGTTGGACGTGGAGCCGGTTCTCCGCCTGGTCGTATACCGCGCTCTGGGGCCCGTCGAGCACCGCGTCATCGATCTCCACGTTCCGGCGCACCGGGAGGCAGTGCATCACGATGCTCTTCCCCGGATCGCTCATCCGCCAGTCGCGGTAGGGCACCCGCAACGCTCGCTCTTCCTCGGGGCGCCCGAACGCCGAGAGGGCGCCCCACGACTTTACATAAACTGCCGCGGCCCCATCCAGGGCGGAGTCGCGATCGTGGGTGACCCAGGCCTGCCCACCTCGCGCTTGGGCCAGCTTCGCGATGCTCTGCATGTCTTCCGGATCGAGCTCGAACCCCGGCGGGTGGACGATCGCCACCTTCATGCCGAGGTGGGCCGCTGCGAGCGCGGCGCTCACCGGCACCGCGGTCGGGAGCGGCTTGGGATGCCAGGCCCACTGCAGCACGAACTTCTTCCCGCGAGCGTCGCCCAGCCGTTCCTTGAGCGTGAGCATGTCCGCCAGGCCCTGGCAGGGATGGCGGCGCACTGATTCGAGGTTGATCACCGGCTTCTCGCAATACCTGGCGAAGTTCCGGATGATGCGATCTTCCCGCTCGACGCTCCATTGGGTGCCCTTGGGAAAACTCCGCACCGCCAGCGCGCCGGCATAGCGGGAGAGCACCCGCGCGGCGTCGATCAGGTGCTCGACTCCCGCGCCATCCATGATCACGCCCGGCTCGGTTTCCAGACTCCAGCTGCCCTTTCCCGGTTCCAGCACCAGCGCGTGCCCCCCGTGGAGGAACATCGCCGTCTCCATGCTGGAGCGGGTCCGGAGGCTCGGATCGAGGAAGATCATCGCGAGCACCTGTTTCTCCAGGCCGCCGCTCACCTCGCCCCGCTTGACCCGCTGCGCCAGCTCGAGCAGATCGTCGATGGCCTCGGGGGGCCACTCCTCGGTGCTGATGAAATCCGGTTTGGTCACGGGAGCACCCGGTGCAGCGCATCGAGGAGCAGGTCGGCTTCCCCGATAGAGAAGGAGAGCGGCGGGAGCAGGCGGAGAATGGCGGGATCCGAGGCGGTGCCGGTAAGGACCTTGTGGGCGAAGAGCGCCTGCTGCACGTCCGCGGCCGGCCTGGGCATGTGAAGTCCCAGGAGCAGGCCATGACCCTGCACCGGCAGTCGCAGCCGTCCGGCGCCTGCC
>JAYUAL010000373.1:0-8515 GCA_043741355.1 Gemmatimonadales bacterium
GTGCTGGCCACGACCGGCTCCCGAACCGCACAGTTCGAAGCGGAGTGGCGACGCGACGTCAGAAGCCGGTACGGGCTCGCGGTCTGGGTGATCGCGGGCGGGTTCTGGCTGATTATCGCCGGGGCGGTAATTTGGGCGTATTGGTTACGCCGCCGCCGGGACCGTCCCCGTCGCCTGGCACTGGACCAGGGTTGGACCGTCCCAGTCGAGCCGGAGGGTGAGCCGCTTGATGAAGCCGGGCCAGCGCCTTAGTTTTCATAGGCTTATGGCTTCATTGGAACCGAACGTCAGCGGGCGCCGAGGCCTCCTCGGGCGCCGGAACGTAGTCGTCCTCGTGGCGGCCACGGTCTGCCTCGTCGGGGGGTACATCACCCTCCACGCCGGCGGGGCCAGCCTCGCGGCCGTACTGCTGGTTGTCGGGTACTGCGTGCTTTTCCCTCTGGCTATCGCGCTCTGAACGCCGGCTGCCTCGGCTGCCTCGTGCGTGGCCGCTGGCGACACACGTCCCCACTTGGACAGTCCCGGGGACTGCGGTGCAGTTCGCCCGGGCGAATAGCTCAGCGGTTCAGAGCGCCTGCCTTACACGCAGGATGTCGGGGGTTCGAATCCCTCTTCGCCCATGCTCCCGCGATCCGACCGGACACGGGGTCCTCCGCCCAGCTTGGGCGGTTCTATTGGGAGGTTGTTCGGAATGCGCCTGACCCCTCTCGTTCTTGCCGCTACCGCGGTTATGCTGCCCACGGCGCCCGTGGCGGCGCAGCTCCGCTCCAGCCGGCCGCCCCCGCAACTCGCCAATCTGCCGCGCCTGCTGGTTGCCAATCCGTTCAGTTTCTCGGCCCAGGACTCCGCCCCGGCGGTCCGCACCGGGTCCGGGATGCGGGAAAGGGTCTCCAGCATAGCCGACAAGTGGTACAAGGCGATTACCCGGGAGCAGATGAACGAGGCGCTGCAGCAGTACGCATACCCGGTCGATGCCGTCCTGCCGCCGCTGGTGGCCCGGCAGCTCGCCACCTCGCTCAACGCGCGGGCCATGGTGATCTCCACGTTCCTCAAGTCCGAGGGCGGACGCTACATCGTCGAGGCGCGGCTCGCCGGCCTGACCGACGACGCCGGCCAGATGGTCCGGATTACCCAGCTGCCGAACCAGTCCTTCGAGGACTTCGGCCAGAAGGTAGGGGACTCGCTGGCCCCGGCGTTCAAGGCGCTGCCCGACGCCAGGAACTGCGAAAACCTCCGTGGCACCCAGGCGGAGAAGGCCCGTGAGGCCGCGGCCAGGGCCCTTCGCATCGTGCCGAATCATGGCCTGGCGGAGTACTGCCTTGCCAAGATCGCCATTGCGACGAAGGCCCCCGTCGACACGGTCATCGCCCACTTGACCAAGTCGACCAGGGGTGACCGACTCTCCCTCGACGCCTGGACCGCCCTCGCGGTGCAGTACCAGGCCAAGGGCGACAGCGCCCGGACTATCGAAACATTCAAGGAGCTGCTCCGCGTCGCGCCTACCAACGAGGCGTTGCGCAAGGAGGCGTTCCGGCTCTTCCAGAACTACGGGCGGCCCGACGCGGGCGAGGAAGTCGCCGACGAAGGCATCAAGCTCGATCCGGCCAACGCCGACTTTCATGATCTCAAATTTCGAGCCTGCATCGCCCAGGGCACGCCGGAAAAGAACAAGTGCGCCATCGCGGCGCTCGAAACCGTGTACGGGCTGGACAGCACCAAGGCCGACACCACGTTTTTCACCAAGATCATCTTTGCCGCCTCGCAGCCGATCGGCACTGCGACGGTCACCATCGATTCGATCGTCAAGGTGCCTCACGATTCGATGGGGACCCGGGTCATGCGGGATTCCGTGGTCAAGGTGACCCATGATGTCGTGGTGATCGACAGCACCAAGTTCCTGAAGTGGGCTCGGATGGGCGTCAACAAATACCCGAATCATCATGACCTGCTGGGCCAGCTCTCCCAGGCGTACGCGGTGGCCGGGCCGGTCGACAGCTCGGTGGCCGTGACCAAGCGACTGATGGCCGTGGATTCGTCGGATGTCACGCCGGTGCTGCGCATCGTCAAGGCGCTGATCGACGCCAACCGCCTGCCCGAGGCGCTCGGGCTGGAGAGTTACATCGCGCGCCTGGGGGATGACGACGCCAAGCTCAACTATGCGAACCTGGTGGCTCGCAAGGCGCTCGGGCTGCTCCAAAGCGACCTCCCCACTGCGCTCCTGGGGGCCCGGTCGGCGGCGAAGATCGCGCCCAAGGGCAACCAGGTGAACGCACTGGCCAACTACGTGCTGGGGATTGCAACGGTCGTCTCGGCCTCCGGTTTGGATGCCCAGGCGGTGAGCGGCAAGTCCTGCGATATCGTCAAGCAGATGCAGGCACTGATCGACGAGGCGGGTCCGGCGCTCGAGATCGGCAAATCGATCAGCCCGGATGCCGTTGCCAAGTACCAGCAGGGCGTCGTGGGCTATGGTCCGCGGCTCGCTCAAATGACCAAGGCGTATTGCAAGTGACCCCCGGCCCCTCTACATTTGGAGGCTTCGCAGCAGGGGCTGTAGCTCAGCTTGGTTAGAGTGCCGCACTGTCACTGCGGAGGTCGCGGGTTCGAGCCCCGTCAGCCCCGCTCCCGACTCACCCCGTCCGGGCACCGGGCGGGGTGAAGTCTTTTTAGGGAGCGCACCGATGACCGACGAGCCAATGACCGAAGTGCCGGCGTCCCCTGAGAGTCCGGTGCCGGTGGACCCGGGGTTCCACCGGCCCGTGCTGCTCAAGGCCGTGGTCGACGCGGCGCGCGGCGCCCGTCGCGCGGTCGATGGCACCCTGGGCGACGGCGGGCACGCCGAGGCGCTCCGCGAGGCCGGCGTAGAGCTCCTGGCAATCGATCGGGATCCCGAGGCGATCCGCGTCGCGCGGGCCCGTCTGGGCGATACCGGCATCCGCTACCTCACTGCGCCGTTCGCGAGCGAGGAGGCCCTGGCGGAAATCCACGACTTCGAGCCGGATTTCATTCTGCTCGACCTCGGTGTCTCTTCCCGACAGCTGGACGAAGAGGGGCGCGGGTTCACCTTTCGCCCCGGCGCCCCGCTCGACATGCGCATGGGCGCGGACGGTCCCACCGCCGCCGATCTCCTCAACACCGTGGACAAGGACACCCTTCGGGCCTGGCTCGCGGACTGGGCCGATGAGCGCCGGGCCCACCGGCTCGCGGGAGAAATCGTCCGCAGGCGGGAGCACGGTGCCTTCGCGGTGAGCGACGATCTGGTCAATGCGATCCGGGGCGTGCTGGGCCCCCGGTCGGGCCCTGAGGATTTTGCCCGGATCTTCCAGGCCCTCCGGATCGCCGTGAATCAGGAGCTCGACGGCCTGGTCGAGGGGCTTCCCGCCCTGCGTGATGCGCTGGTGCCGGGAGGAGGGCTCGCGGTCATCAGTTATCATTCGGGCGAAGACCGAGTGGTCAAGCACGCCTTCCACGAGTGGAGCCGCGCCTGCACCTGCCCCTCCGAGCAACCCGTCTGCACCTGTCGCGGCCGCCCGCTCGGCGTGGCCGCGCCCCGGAGTGGCGTGGTGCCCGATCCGATGGAAATCGCCGACAACTCTCGCGCCCGGAGCGCCCGGCTCCGGATTTTCCGGACCGCGCATGACGCTTAGAGGCCGTCACTGGCTGGTGCTTTGGCTGCTGCTCTTTCTGGGCGTGGCCGCGGCGGTCGTCACCCGGCAGCGGGAAGCCTTGCTGGTGGCGCAGCACCTCAGCGAGTTGAGGGACCGGCGGACCGAACTGGTGGGCGCCAAGGCCGACCTGGAGCGGCAGATCAAGCTCGCTACCAGCCGCGCCGTCCTGGTTCCCAAGATGGAGAAGGCCGGCCTGCACCGTCCGACCGATCTCGAGAATACCTACCTCAAGGTGGATTCCCTCACCGCTGGCGCCGGCCGCCCCCGCTGATGGCCAAGCCGGTCGCTCGAATCGTGGCCCTGCAAGTGGCCTTTGGTGCGGGGCTGGCGCTGATCGTGGCGCGGGCCGGCTGGCTGCAGCTGGTGCGTGGCCGTGAGCTGGCCCGGCAAGCGGCCCACCAGCGCACCAAACAGGTCGAGCTCACCGCCAGCCGCGGCACGATCTACGATCGCAACGGCACACCCCTGGTCATTTCCCAGCCGAAGTACCGGGTGCAGCTGGCCCTGAAGGAAGTCAAGGACACGGCGCTGCTGATCCGCCGCATGGTCGCGGACCTCCGGGTGCCGACCGACTCGCTCCGGCGCATGTTCCGCCGCGGCACGCCGCTCTACCCGTATTTTCACGGACCCTATTCCGCGCTGGAGGTGGCCAAGCTCCGGAAGCTGAAGGGCATTCATCTTCAAACAACCTATAGCCGCGCCTATCCCAGCGGAGTCCTCGCCGGGCCGATCATCGGGGCCGTGTCGGGCGACGGCGGCGCGGGAGAGTCCGGGCTGGAGCGCGCGCTGGACTCGGCGCTCGCGGGCGAGCCGGGGCTGACCGTCGACCTCAAGGACCCATCGGGCCGGCAGTTCGAATCGCCCGACCGGCTGATCCGCGAGCCGGTGCCGGGCCACGACGTGACGCTCACCCTCGATGCCGAGCTGCAGGGCATTGCGGAGAACGCCCTGATCGAGGCGCTGAAGGAGTTCAAGGCCGAGGCGGGCGACGTGGTGTTCCTGGATCATCGCACCGGCGAACTGCTGGCGCTGGCTTCGCGGTCGGCATCCGGCACCGCCACCTCGGCCTCGGTTTTCACCAGCGCGTTCCAGCCCGGCTCGACGGCCAAGCCGTTTGCCGCCGCGGCCTTGTTGGCCCTTCATCGGGTCGAGAGCAAGGAGACCGTTTCCGGCGAGAACGGCGAGTGGACCTACGCCACCGCCGGGGGACACACCCGCACCATCCACGACACCCACGCGCAGCGCGAGCCCGTCACGCTGGCGCGGGCCATCCAGGTTTCCAGCAACATCGCGGTGGCCAAGTTCGCCTCCCGGCTCCGCGCCGAGGAGCAGTACGAGATGCTCCGGGCCTTCGGCTTCGGCGCCCCGACCGGGGTGGAGTTTCCCTCGGAAGCCGCGGGAGTGCTGGCCCGGCCGCACCGCTGGCGGGAGGGCTACAGCGCCCAGAGCCTCGCGATGGGCTACGAGCTGCAGGTGACTCCGGTGCAGCTCGCGGCGGCTTACGGCGTGTTCGCCAACGACGGCGTGCTGCTCGCTCCCACGCTGATCAAGGAGATCCGGGATCTTGAGGGCCGAGTGCTCTACCGGCACCAGCCCGAAGTGGTGCGCCGGGTCATTTCTTCCGAGGTGGCCGCCACCATCCGCGGCTTCCTGGCCGATGCGGCCAGCGACTCCGGCACCGGGGGGCAGTCGAAGCTGCGATTCGGGATCATCGGCAAGACCGGCACCGCCAAGGAGCTGGAAAACGGCAGCTACGCCAGCGGGGAGTACCGCGCCTCGTTCGCGGCGATCTTCCCCGCCAAGGATCCCCAGCTGGTAGCGGTGGTCACCATCGATCGGCCTCACACCGGCGCCTACTACGGCGGCGTCATCGCGGCGCCGCTCACCGCCGAGATGCTGCGCCAGGCGCTGGCCGCGCGCCAAAGCGTGATTGACCGGGGGGTGCTCGAGGACGCCGACGTCGAGGCCCCGCCCGCCATCCGGCCGGGCCGGCGCGCCGGAGTCGAGGTTCCCGCCGCCGTCCCCGCGGCCGTGCGGCTGCCGCTCCCCTCCTCCGCACCGGTTCGACAGCCCGTCGTCGTAGTGCCGGAAGTGGCGGGGCGCTCGGTTCGCTCCGCGGCATTCGCAATGCATCAGCGGGGGCTGCGGGTCCGGGTGGACGGCAGCGGTGTGGTGACCCGAAGCATTCCCGCGGCCGGCGACTCGCTGGCGGCAGGGAAGACGGTCGTGCTGGTCGCGAAGCCGGAAAAGGCGCCTTGACCCAACCCGCGCCACTGATCGCGGCGCTCCGGAAGGAGGGTCTGCTCCGGTTTGCGCCGGACGGGTTGCCGGCATTCAGCGCGCTCACGACCGACAGCCGCGAGGTCGTGCCGGGCACACTGTTCATCGCGGTGCGGGGCTCGGAGGCCGACGGGCACCGCTTCGTGCCTGACGCGATGGCCCGCGGGGCAACGGCGGCGGTGGTGGAGGCGCCGCTCGAAGCGAGAGTCCCCCAGCTGGTCGTGTCTGATGGCCGCCGGGCCGCCATCGCCCTCGCCCGGGCCTGGTATGGCGATCCGGCCGCGTCCCTCACGATCGTGGGCATTACCGGCACCAACGGAAAGACCACCACCACCGGCATCGTGCGCCACCTGCTCAACCGGCAGCAGGACGCCGGGAGCATCGGCACCCTGGGGGCCTTCGACGGGGCGGGGGAGCGAGTGCCGTCGACGGCCGGCTCGCTCACCACCCCGGGGCCGGTCGACCTCCAGGCCACTCTCGCGGCGCTGCGCGATCGCGGGGTGCGCGCGCTCGCGTTGGAAACCTCGTCTCACAGCCTGGATCAGGGGCGACTCGACGGCCTGGTGTTCCAGGGAGCAGTGTTCACCAATCTCACCCGCGATCATCTCGACTATCACCGCACCATGGAGCACTACCTGGCCGCCAAGCTCAAGCTGTTGAACCTGACAGCCAAGGACGCGGCGGTCGCCGTCAACGCGGACGACCCGGCGTGGAAAGGGATTCCGCGTACCGCGAGAACGGTGTCGTTCGGGTTTCATCCCGATGCCGATCTGCGCGCCACCGACCCGGCACTCGATGCTACCGGCTGCCGGTTCCGGGTCGAGGGACGATTCGGTGGCGCCGAAGTGAGTCTGCCGCTGCCGGGCGAGTTCAACATGGCCAACGCCCTCGCCGCCGCCGCGGTGGCGCTCGGCATGGGCCATTCGCTGGCGGCGGTGGTCGAGCGTCTCAACACCGTGCCCCAGGTCCCCGGCCGGATGGAGCGGCTGGTGTCGCAGCCCTTCGTGGTGCTGCGCGACTATGCCCACACTCCCGATGCGCTGGAACGGGCCCTCGCGGCGCTCCGGCCGGTCACGCCGGGACGGCTCATCGTGGTGTTCGGCTGCGGTGGAGACCGGGACCGCGGCAAGCGGCCAATCATGGGGAAGATCGTGGGCACCCTGGCCGACCTGGCCGTGATCACCTCCGACAACCCCCGCACCGAGGATCCCGAAGCGATCATCGCGGACGTGATGGCGGGACTGCCCCCGGGTGCGCCCCACCTTCGGATCGCGGACCGGCGCGAGGCCATCCGGCAGACGCTCGAGGAGGCCCGCGCGGGTGACACCGTGCTCCTCGCGGGCAAAGGTCACGAGACCTACCAGGTGATCGGCAAGGAATACCGGCCGTTCGATGAGAAAGACATCGTGGCCGAGTTTCTCGGGGTCGGGGGCCAGGGGCCAGGGAGCAGGGGATGAAGTGGACCGATCGTACCGTCCGGGCCGCGCTGGGGCTTGCGGGACCGGCCTCCGACGCCGTCTACGCCGGCATCTCGACCGATACCCGCTCGATCGCTCCGAACGACCTGTTCGTGGCGCTCAAGGGCGAACGGTTCGACGCCCACGACTTTCTGGACCGCGCGAAAGTCGCCGGCGCCACCGGCGCGGTGGTGCGCCTCGGGACCACCCCGGTGCCGGGACTGACGCTCTATCCGGTGGAGGATAGCATCCGGGCCCTGGGCGATCTGGCGCACGCGCGCCGCAAGACGATCACCGGTCCGGTCATCGCCATTACCGGCACCAACGGCAAGACGTCGACCAAGGAAATGGTAGCCCACGCCCTCCGGACCAGGTACCGTACCTGGGCCACTCGCATCAATCTCAACAATCAGATCGGCGTGCCGCTCACGATTCTCGAAGCGCCGGCCGACATCGAGGCACTGGTCATCGAGGCGGGTGTCAGCCTGCCGGGAGAGATGGCCCGCCACCGGGAGGTCATCGAGCCCAGCATCGCCGTGATCACCAACGTGACCGTCGGCCATCTCGAAGGTTTCGGCAGCGGAGCCGGCGTGCTGAACGAAAAGCTCTCGCTGCTGGACGGGGTGCCCCTGGCGCTGGTGGGCACCGAGCCGCCGGGGCTGCCCGAGCTCGCGCGACAACGGGCCCGCAAGGTGATCTCCGCGGGTCTCCGGGACGCCGACCGGGCGCCCACTCGCGTGGAAGTCACCGCGGACGGCCGCCCCCGGGTGTCGGTTTCCGGCCAGCGTTTCCTGCTCGATGCGAGGGGAAAGCATCAGGCCGGCAACGCGATGCTCGCCTGGGCGGTGGCGGAGGCGCTGGGGCTCGATCCGGTCAAGGTCGCCAGGAGCCTGGAGTCGCTGTCGCTCCCGGGAGGCCGGGGCGAGCTCACCCAACACGGCGGGCTCTCGGTGCTCCACGATGCCTACAACGCCAACCCGGCCTCTTTTCGCGCGGCGATCGAGCTGGCCCGTTCCCTCCGGGGCAAGCGACGCCTGGTTTTCGTGGCTGGGACGATGCGCGAGCTGGGCGAATCGTCCGCGGCGCACCATTCGGAAATCGCTTCCTTGCTGG
>JAYUAL010000374.1:0-3664 GCA_043741355.1 Gemmatimonadales bacterium
CTCCCCAGGGGCCACGCCGAACCGACGGGCGACGCCAATCCCTTGCCGGTCAAGGGCACCATGCCCGCCCTCGACCCCGCCGACGTCGTGGCGCCCGCCACGATTCTGCCGGGCGACAACGCCCTCTCGGTGCTCGAGGTGGACAGCACGGTGCTTCGGGATCCGATGAGCGCCGCGCCGGAGTATCCCAAGAACCTGCTCGACCGGGGAATCGAGGGCTCGGCGGCGGTGCGCTTCGTGGTGGACACCGACGGCGTGGTCGACACCATCAGCTACCGGGTCCTGCGCGCCACCCATGCCGATTTCGCGGTGGCGGTGCGGATGTCCCTCACCGGCATGCGGTTTCGCCCGGCGATTCGGGCCGGGAACAAGGTGCGCCAACTGGTCGAGCAGACCTTCAGCTTCCGCATCGCGCCGAGAGACAGCCTCCTCGCCGTTCCCCGCCCCAACCCGCCGGCGTGACCAGCGTCGATCTCAACGCCGACATCGGAGAGAGCTTCGGGCGCTATACGCTGCCCGGAGAAGCCGACCTCCTTTCCCTGATCACCTCCGCCAATGTGGCCTGCGGGTTTCACGCCGCCGATCCCCTCGTCATGCAGCGGACGGTGTCTGCCGCCGCGGGCCGCGATGTGACCGTCGGCGCCCACCCGAGCTATCCGGACCGGGTCGGGTTCGGGCGCCGGGAGATGGCGGCCACCCCAGCCGAGATCGCCGCCGACGTGATCTATCAGGTCGGCGCGCTGGACGGATTCTGCCGGGCGGCGGGTACCCGGGTGCGCTATGTGAAGCTGCACGGCGCCCTGTATCACCGGGCGGCCCGTGATCGTGACGTGGCGAAGGCGGTCGCGTTCGCCCTTCGGCAGCTGGACAGCGATCTGGTGGTGCTGGGCCCGGAAGGCAGCGCGCTCCTGCAGGCGGCGGCCGAGACGGGACTGGATGTGGCACGTGAGGCCTTCATGGACCGCGCGTATTTGCCCGACGGACAGCTGGTGCCCCGGGGAACGCCCGGCGCCGTTTTGGAGGACGTGGCGGCGATCGCGGAGCGCGCCCTCCGCATGGTGCAGGACAAGAACGTCGTGGCGATCGACGGCACCCGATGCATGGTGCGCGCCGATTCCCTGTGCGTGCACGGGGACGGGGCGATGGCGGTCGAGATTGTGCGGGCGGTGCGCCAGCGGTTCGAGGCGGAGGGCATTTCCCTCGCCCCGTTCGTGAAGTGAGCGGGGTGGCACCGGCGGTCCTCCCGCTGGGCGAAGCGGCGTGGACGGTTGTGCTGGGCGACACGGTAGATCGGGAGCTGCACCGGCGGGTCACGGACCTGGCCGGGCGGATTCGTGCCGCCGAGCTTCCCCAGGTGGTGGAGATCGTACCGGCCTATGCGGCGGTGACGGTGTTCTTCGATCCGCTGGCCGGGAATGCGGACGCACTCCGGGAGAGCCTCACCCAGTTGGCGGCCACCATTCCCGTCCTCCCGCCCACCCGTCCTCCCGACTCCCCGTCCGTCGGCCGCCGCATCACCATCCCGGTACGCTACGACGGCCCCGATCTGGCTCAGGTGGCCCGGGACACCGGTCTGTCCGAGGGCGAGGTGGTCCGGCGGCACGCGGAGCCGGAGTACCTGGTGTATCTGCTGGGCTTTGCCCCGGGGTGGGCCTACCTGGGGGACCTCGATCCTGCGCTGGTCCTGCCGCGCCGGCCCTCGCCCCGGGTCCGGGTGCCCGCAGGGTCGGTGGCCATAGCCGGCGCGCAGACCGGGGTGTACCCGCTCGCGACGCCGGGAGGCTGGCACCTGATCGGCAGTACGACGCTCACGATGTTCGACCCCTCGCGCGAGCCCCCCGCGCTGCTCCGCGTCGGCGATCGGGTTCGCTTCCAGCCGGCCGGATGATCGAGGTCGTCAAGGCGCCCCCCTTCGCCACGGTGCAGGACCAGGGCTGGCGCACCGGTCGATCGATAGGACTGCCCCAGGGCGGTGCCATGCACAAGGCGCTGCTCGAAGGGGCCAATCTCATGGTCGGGAATCCCCCCGGACTTGCCGGGCTCGAGTGGGCGCTGGGCGCCGGCGCGCTCCGATTCCACACCGATGCGTTCATGATCGCGCTTCGCGACGCCGAGGTGCGGGTGGGCTCGTCAGTGCAGGCGCCTGGCCCCTTCCATCTAGCGGCGGGCGACGTGGTGGAGCTCGCTCCGCGGGGTCAGGATCGGTTCCTGTATCTCGCCGTGCGGGGCGGAATCGACGTCCCGCCGGTCATGGGGAGCCGCTCTACCTATCTGCCTGGAGCGTTCGGCGGCCACGAGGGGCGGCGGATCAGGACCGGGGATCGGTTGCCGATCGGAGCGCCGCCGGAGCCTATGCCCGCTGCCGGCGCCGGAGGGACGTCCCGAGTGACCGGCGCGCTGGTATTGCGGGCAACCCGCGGACCCCAGTGGGAGCGGTTCGACCCCGCGGCACGCGCCGGCTTCTTCGCGGGGGAGTACCTGGTGACGCCCGCGTCGGACCGGATGGGGTACCGGCTGATTGGGCCTGCCGTGACTCCGCGCGAGACCACCACCTTGCCCTCGGAGGCCGCCTGTCCCGGCGCGGTACAGATCCCCGATGGGGGCGAACCCATCGTGCTGATGCCCGATGGTCCCACGGTGGGCGGATACCCGAAGCTGGTGGTCGTGATGCAGGCCGACTTGGGAGAGCTGGCGCAGTGCCAGCCAGGGAGAAGGGTTCGGTTTCGGGAGGTGTCGCTGGAGGAAGCGCGGAAGGTTAGCCGGTGATCCAGGCCGCCAGCTCGTCGAGCTCCTCGGTTTCGTAGACTCCGAGCAACCATCGCAGGGCCTCGTCCAGCTCGCAGAAGGCCCTCACCCGAACGCGGGTGCCTTGGCTCATCTGCGCGGCGAGTTGGACCGCGTGCTGAGCGGCCGGACGGTCCGGTACCAGCACGGCCCACTGAAGATCGCCCAGCGTAGCGGCGTTGAGGCGGAAAAACTCGACCACCTGCTGGCTCATGCCGGGAGGGTAGCTCTCCGCCATTTTACGCCGGTCGCTGAGGACGCGGCGGATTCCGCCTCGGCCCGTTCCCGCGAGCGCCTCGCGCACGTCCATTTCCCAGTGCTGGTAGGAGAGAACGCCCTCGTTCTGCAGCACCACGAGCCCGGTTGCGACGTGAATGCGGTAGCGATCCATGGCAGAGGATACCGCCCCCCGGCCGGAATGGGGAAGAGCGGTGTTCAAGGCCGCCGATCCAGGCTCCGGTATTGAATCGCCTCCCGCACATGCGCCGGGCCCAGCGCCTCTTCTCCCGCCAGATCCGCGATGGTCCGGGCCAGCTTGAGCACCCGGTGACATCCCCGCGCCGAAAGACCGAGCCGCTCGACCGCTGCCTTGAGAATGTCTCCCACCTCATCACTCTGGCGGCAGTGGCGCCGCACCACGCGTGAGGACATGTGCGCGTTAGCCCGCACGCCCGGCTCGTTTCGGAACCGCTCCCGCTGCCGCTCGCGCGCGGCCTCGACCCGGGCGCGAATGCCGGCGCTCGACTCCGCCTCGGCCCCACTGCTCAAGTCGGAATAAGGCACCGCCGGCACTCTGAGGTGGATATCGATCCGGTCCAGCAGCGGCCCGGAGATCCGGGCGTGGTAGCGCGCGACCATGACCGGCCCGCAGCGGCATTCG
>JAYUAL010000375.1:0-3655 GCA_043741355.1 Gemmatimonadales bacterium
CCCCCGGGGGGGGCCCCACGGCGGTACGCTTTCATTCCTCACCGCGGCGCGGTATCTCCCGGAATTCAGGGACTCGGCGGCGGGCGCCGTGCTGGTTCGGCCGGAACACGAGGCCGAGGCCCGGGGGCCGGTGGTCAGAATCGTGGTGCCGGATCCCTACGTCGCGCTGACTTGCGTGCTGGTCGCGATGTTCCCAGCCACCGGCGCCGATCCCGGGGTTGATCCCACGGCGCACATCGGCGCGGGCACGATCCTCGGGATTGACGTGTCGATCGGTCCCCATTCGGTGATCGGCCGGGACGTCGTACTGGGAGATCGCGTCCGCCTGGGTGCCGGAGTGGTCCTCGAGGACCGGGTCATCGTCGGGAGCGGCACCGCGATGGACCACCACGTCGTCTGCTACGCCGGCACGGTCGTGGGGAGCCACTGTGTGGTGAAGGCGGGAGCGGTCCTCGGCGGAGCCGGGTTCGGCTACATTTCAAGCCGAGAGGGCCACGCCCGGATCCCGCATGTCGGCGGCTGCGTCCTCGGGGACGAGGTCGAGATCGGGGCGAACAGTTGTGTGGACCGCGGCAGCGTCGACGACACCGTCATCGGTTCCGGTACCAAGCTCGACAATCACGTACATGTCGGGCACAACGCGCGGCTCGGAACCCGGTGCCTGGTCATGGGTGGCTCGGTAATCGCCGGCAGCGCCGACATCGGCGATGGCGTGATCATGGCCGGGCACGCGGCCGTCGCGGGGCATCTCCGGATCGGTCATGGAGTCCGGGTCGGTGCCAAGGCCGGCGTGACCACCTCGGTGCCCGATGGCACCGACGTGAGCGGCTTCCCGGCCCGGCCCCATCGGCAGTGGCTCAGAACCCAGGCCGCGCTCAACCGGCTGGCGAACATTGCCGATCAGATCGAGGACCTTGTGAAATCGCGGAGTGGCGATGCCTAGGCGGACGATCGCGACGCAGGCGGAGATCTCGGGTGTCGGCTTGCATACCGGCGCGTGTACCCGGGTCACGTGTCGGCCCGGCGAGTCGGGCCAGGGGGTCGTATTCCGGCGCGTCGACCTCGAATCGCGCCCGGAGATTCCCGCCCGCGTCAGCGAGGTCGAGGCCACCGAGCGGCGCACCGCGATCGGCCACGGCGAAACCACCATCCACACGGTCGAGCACCTGCTGGCCGCCGTGATGGCGATGGAGCTGGACGACCTGGTGATCGAACTGGATGGGCCCGAACCGCCCATTCTGGACGGATCGTTCGCGCCGTATCTGGCCCTGCTGGAGGGCGCCGGGATCGAATCGCTTCCGGGCGAGCCGACCTCCTTCCGCGTGACCGCCCCGTTCACGGTGACGGAAGGTGACGCGTCCTACGTGGTCTCGCCGGCCAACGCGCTCCGGCTCACGACCACCATTGAATGGAGCCACCCCCTCATCGGCCGGCAAACCGGCTCATGGGACATCGACCTTGACACTTTCCGCCGGGACCTCGCGGGAGCGCGCACCTTCGGCTTCACTCATGAAGTGGAAGCCCTCCGGAGTCGCGGGCTGCTCAAAGGCGCCTCGACAGCGTCGGCGGTGGTGCTTTCCGATTCCGACATCATCGGCAGCCCGCTGCGCTGGGCCGACGAGTTCGTGCGCCACAAGGCCGGCGACATCCTGGGCGACCTCGGGCTGGTGGGCGGGCGGGTCAAGGCGCATCTGATCGCCAACCGGCCCAGCCACCAGGGCAATGTCGCGGTGGCCCGCGCCATCACCCGGATGGCGGAGCAGACCGGAGGGAAGATTCTCGACATCAGCCGGATCCTCGAGGTCATTCCGCACCGCTACCCCTTTATCATGGTGGACCGGATCCTCGACCTTCAGCCGCGCCGCCGGGTTGTCGGAATCAAGAACGTCACGATCAACGAGCCGTTTTTCCAGGGGCATTTCCCCGGACACCCGGTCATGCCGGGGGTCCTCATCATCGAAGCGATGGCCCAGGCCGGCGGAATGCTCTTGATGGACGAGCTGCAGACGCCGGAAGACAAGGTGGTGTATTTCATGTCCCTAGACAACGTGAAATTCCGCCGCCCGGTGGTTCCCGGAGACCAGCTCCGTCTGGAGGTGGAGATGATCCAGTTCCGGGGCCGCACCTGTCGGCTCAAGGGCCTGGCCCTGGTGGAGGGACAGGTGGTAGCGGAGGCCGAGATGCTGGCCCGGGTGATGGACCGGTGACGACCCGGATCCATTCCTCTGCCATCGTGGACCCCGGGGCCGAGCTGGGCCGCGACATCGACATCGGCCCCTACGCCATCGTGGGGCCCGGCACTTGTATCGGCGATCGCTGCCGAATCGCGCCCCACGCCACTCTCGAGCGCAACGTGCGGCTGGCTGCAGATGTCCGGGTGGGGCAGGGCAGCATCCTGGGGGGTGATCCCCAGGATCTCAAATACCAGGGCGAGGAGAGCTGGGTCGAAATCGGCGAAGGGAGCGTCATCCGCGAATATGCCACGATCAACCGTGGAACCGCGGCGTCGGGGGTCACCCGGGTCGGGCGCGGGTGCTTCGTAATGAGCTACGTGCATCTGGCCCACGATTGTCACATCGGCGACGGGGTCATCATCGCCAACGGTACCCAGCTCGCTGGACATGTCACCATCCACGATCGAGCCAGCCTGTCCGGGCTCGTCGCGGTGCACCAGTTCACCACGATCGGCTCCTTCGCATTCGTGGGCGGGATGTCGCGAGTCAACCAGGACATTCCTCCCTACGTCAAGGCGGTCGGGAATCCGATCGAGCTGTACGGGCTCAATTCGATCGGCCTCCAGCGCGCCGGGTTCCCTCCCGACACCGTGTCCGCCCTCAAGCGCCTCTACCGGCTGTTCTTCAATTCGGAGCTCAACCGGTCTCAGGCCGTCGACCGCGCCCGGGTCGAACTGCCTCCGCTGCCGGAGGTGGAAAGTTTTCTCGATTTTGTTTCGAGCTCGCAGCGCGGCGTTCCGGTGTGACGATGGCGGCACTTCCGGTTGGCGTCATCGGCGTCGGTGCGCTGGGGCGGCATCACGCCCGGCATCTGTCCGCGACGAAAGACGCCCGACTGGTCGGGGTCCACGATGCCGACGCGGTCCGGGGCCGCGAGGTGGCGGAGAGCTGCGGAACTCGCTTCTACGACGACCTCGACGCACTGTTGCGCGACGTGGAGGCGGTATCCATTGCGGTGCCGACATCGGCGCACGCCGAAGTGGGACTCCGGGCCCTCTCGCGGGGCCGCGCGGTCCTGATGGAAAAGCCGCTGGCTGCCACGCTGGATCAAGCCGATGCCCTGCTCGAGGAGGCCCTCCGGCACGGGATTCCGCTCCTGGTGGGACACGTCGAGCGCTTCAACCGGGCCATCCGGGCGGCCCGGCCCTACCTCGGCGATCCCCGCTATCTGGAGAGCGACCGGCTGGCTCCTTTCCACCCGCGCGGCACCGACGTGGCCGTCGTACTCGACCTGATGATCCACGATCTCGATCTCATCCTGCACCTGACCGGCGGCGCCGCACCGGTGGACGTGCGGGCGAGTGGCGTGGCGGTGCTTTCCCCCCACCTCGACATGGCCAATGCGCGAGTCGAGTTTGCAACTGGCGCAGTGGCCACGGTGACCGCGTCGCGCATGGCGCGGGAGCGGGTGCGTCGGCTCC
>JAYUAL010000376.1:0-3649 GCA_043741355.1 Gemmatimonadales bacterium
TCGTCGCTCACCGCTCCGCCACGCCGGCGGGGAGCCAGCCGCCCAGGGCCCGTACCGGCAGGTCGGCCACTCTTTCCGGTGAGTCGGCCAGCGCAACGATCAGGTCGTGGGCCTGGCGGAATGCCCGGGCCACCGGGTCGCTGAATTCGTCACCAAACTCATGGATCAGCGGCTCGATTTCCAGAATCACGACGTTCGCAGGCAGCACCCGGAAGTGGCCGCACACCGTCAGCGTATTGTCGAGCGCGATCACGCCGGTCACCGCCTCGGTGACCGCCCGCTGAATCTCCTCGTCTCCGGGCAGGACGCCGTCCCACCGGTAACAGCGGATCGCGCCGGGCTCCCGCCAGGGCGGACGGGGCACGCCGGCCACGAAGATTCCCAGGCTGAAGCGCCGCTCCGGCGGATCGTCTTCGAGGCGCTGCACCACGGCAATCGGGCCGAAGCTCAGGTCCTCGACGCTGACGTCTCCCGCAAACCGGTGGCCCTCCAGGCGATCCACCATGAGCGGACCGACCGAAAAATCCCGCAGGTTGCGGTAGCCCACCCCGGCGATCAGGACCCGAGAGGCCACTGGTTACTCGTCCGCGCCGCAGGCGCAGGTATTGACCTCACGGGTAATGACGCCTTCGCCGGTGTGGATATGGGTCGTGCAGGGCATGCACGGATCGAAGCTCCGGATGGCGCGGAGGATATCGATGCCCTTGAACTGTTTGGGGTCGTCGGTCTCCTCCAGCAGCGGCGTATTGAGTACCGCTTCCTCGTAGGGGCCCGGCTGGCCCCAGCGGTCGGTGGGCGATGCGTTCCAGGTGGACGGCGTGAGAATCTGGTAGTTCGATACCGCGCCCCGGTCGAGGCTCAGGTGATGGGTCAGGTAGCCCCGGCCCGCCCCCCAGAATCCTACGCCAAGCTGCTCGCCCGAGCGAGGGATCTCGAACTTGGTGCTGGTGCGGGTGTCCCCGTTCTTGAGGCACTCCATGGCGAGGAGCCAGTTATTCATGGCGACCATCGCCGTGAAGCCGGTACAGTAGGCCCGGGCCCGGTTTCGCTCGAAGGCGTTCCAGACTTCAGGCACGCGCCATTCGAGTTCCATTTCCGGAAGGGCACCTTTGGGCAGGCGGACCTTGAGGGACTTGCCGGTGGCTTCGATGAACGCATTGGCCGGGAGCTTCTGCGCCGCGGCGGTAGTCCAGAGCCGGGCATACGCCCCCGCCTCCATGGCGTTGCGGTCCCATCGGGGGGCCGTATCCCAGGTGTATTTCTCTTTCCAGTTCTGCCCCGACGGCCTCGGCTTGGTCACCTTGTTCCAGGGGTGGTACGGAGACAACGGATAGCCGGCCGGATCGGTGGGGTAGTGGGGGGGCTGGCTGGTCCAGTCATCGTAGTAGGAGTGCTCGACGAACTCCTCCAGGCCCATGTTGAGGCGGTGGAGGTCGGTGGTGACCAGCTCGCCGTCGATGATCACGCCGGGTGTGGCCCATCGCTTGTCGCCCCAGGAGCCCGCGTTCTTATAGGTGGCATCGTACCCGTCGGGATGATCGAAGATCCCGGTATCGATGAGGTGGGCCCGCCGGGCGCCCACCTTCTGATAGAGCGGGTTGGCTTCGTAGAAAAACTCGGTGATGTCGTCCCAGATGCCGATCAGCTTCTTCGAATAGTCGAAGAACTGGGCCAGGCGAACCATCATCTCGTTCATGACCGTCAGTGTCACTGTCGAGCTCATGCCCCCCGGCACCACGGTTTGTGGATGGGGGTACTTCCCGCAGATCAGGACATACGCCTCCCGGGCCACCCGGGTCATGTGCAGCGCTTCGAGATACAGTCTCCCGGTCAGCGGGTTCAGGTCTTCCATCAGGTCGTGCATGGTGACGTAGCCGTGCTGGTCTCGGCGCGGGGCGGCGGTCTTCTTGGCGCGCTCGAGCAGGGCCGGATTCGTCTGGCCCACAATGACGGCGGAATAATCGGGCCCTGCCAGCAAGTGCAGGTGCAGCGGATGGTCGTACAAGAATTCGAGCGAGAGCGCCAGGTTCCGGATCAGCACGCCGAGGGGAGGCGGGCAGCAGCCGATGGCCATCTCGGTGGCCATCGCGGCGGTCGCGGCGTGGACCCCGCCGCACACCCCGCAGGCCCGGCTGGTGATGAAGATCGCATCGCGCGGGTCCCGGCCCACCATAATGACCTCGTAGCCGCGAAACAGGGTCGCCATCGAGCGAGCTTCGAGCACCTTTCGTTCCTTCAGGTCCGTCACCGCGTGGAACGCCAGCGCGCCGGCCACTCGCGTCACCGGATCGAAATCGACCGACTGGATATGCCCGTTGCGTCGGAGCAGGTCCTCGATCTTCTCGGCCGTAAGCTGGGCCGGAGCGCCGATCGGCGCGTTCGCACCCGGCGCGTACGGGTTCCGTACCCCCTCGCGGAGATAGGCGCGTCCCTGCGCGTCAAATTCGATGGGCAGATTCTTGAAACACATGTGGGCCCCCTACAGGAGTCGGAACACGCGGGCGGTCCGCGCGAGGTGTCCGTCGGCGGCCTGCAGCCCGGCCAGCAGCTGGCCCAAGGCGCCGTTGATGGTGGTCAGTTTGTCCGGCAACGGCGCGGTGTGGCCCGCAACTATTTGGAGCCCATCCGCAATGGCGGCCACGCTCTTGCGAGCTCGCAGCAACTCCCAGGCGATCGCAATGAGGAAACCAGCCAGTGCCACGACCACCAGCGCGACGGTCACCAGCGTCAATGTGAGCAGCATGGTCCTCTCCTCAGCGAGCCCGGTCTTCGACGACCGTGGCGATGGTATCGAGCTTCTCCACGACCTGAACGGCGGCGGCGAGCATGTCGGAAGCGACGGAGATCGTGGCGTCCAGCGCCGGAACGTGGCGGGTGTTCCCCGCGATCCCGGCGGCCGCCTGCAGCGCATCGTCCGCATAGCGCCGAATCGAGCGAGCCGCGACCCAGGTGCGGTGGAGCAGATACACCGACAGGGGCACGAAGACCGCCAGGGTGACGATGAGCCCGAGCGTCCAGAGGGTGTAGACCGTGTCGGTCATGGCGCCACCTGCCTGGTGACGGCGGCTATCACGCCGCCGAGATTGTTGTCGATCACCTTGACGCCGTCCCGGACGGCGGAAAGCTGCTCGTTGAGGCGGGTAACCTGGGGCGCGAGCCCGCCGGTCTCCGTCTCGATGGCGCGTACCCCCATCCGGATCTTGGAGAGGAGGCTCGCCTTGGCTCCATAACCCGACGGCGCCCCGCCGATGGCCTCGAGCTCATTGACGATCAGGAACAGGTAGATGGCCAGCGCGATGAAGAGGGCCGCGGCCCCCAGCACCGAGATCAGCGTAAGCAGAGTAAAGGTGTTCATCGCTGCCACCTCGGTCCCAGCACGCACGCCGGGCAGCCCGGGCAGGTCTCGGCGTGGGCTTTGATGGCCCCGGTCGCGCCGATCACGCCCACGGCCGATTGAAAAATCCCCCCGGCGACGGCATTGGTCTGCTGCAGCAGCGCGATGTGAATCGTGTTGTTGGCGATCTTCTGCCCCGCGACCCAGATCGCCCCCACGCCCGCGTGGATCCGCCGGGCGGTGACGACGATCAGGGTCAACAGGGTCGCGACGACCAGGAGGACCGCCCCGTAAATCACCAGGGTCGTGATCCAG
>JAYUAL010000377.1:0-8459 GCA_043741355.1 Gemmatimonadales bacterium
GGGGTGTGGTTCGCGGTGCCCGCGGCGAGTATTCCCTTCGTGCTGGGCAACGCGCTCCGGGCTCAGGTGCTGGTCTCGGTACTCGCCCTGGTGGCCACGGTGGTCGGGCTTGGACTGGAGTCCCGGCGGCGCGCCGGGCCCGGTTGAGGGCCGCTATATTCCGGCCCGTTGCCTTCGCTTGTTACTGTCGCATCCAAGCTTCACGACCCCGGAGTCCACCATGGCCTTCACGCTTCCTCCGCTCCCTTACGATGCCGCCGCGCTCGAGCCCCATATCGACGCGCAGACCATGCAGATCCACCACGACAAGCATCATCAGGCCTACGTCACCAACCTGAACGCTGCTCTGGAAGGTCAGCCGGCGCTCGCGAACCTCACCATCGAAGCGCTCATCGCCGACCGGTCGAAGGTGCCCGACGCCCAGCGCACCGCGGTGCGCAACAACGGGGGCGGGCACTACAATCACACCCTCTTCTGGGATCTGATGGCGCCGGGCGGCGCCAAGGCCCCCGAGGGTGAGCTGGCCAAGGCCATCGACACCACCTTCGGCGGGCTGGCCGCGTTCAAGGAACAGTTCCAGAAGGCCGGCCTGGGCCGCTTCGGCAGCGGGTGGGCCTGGCTGGTGCGCGACACGGGCGGCAAGCTGGCCATCGAGAGCACGCCCAACCAGGACAGTCCCGTCATGGACGGGAAGCACGCGGTGTTGGGGTGCGACGTATGGGAGCACGCCTACTATCTCAAGTACCAGAACCGTCGCGCCGACTACCTGTCGGCCTGGTGGAATGTCCTGAATTGGTCCGTGGCCGGGAAGCGGCTCAACGGATGAGCGGTCTCCCCTCGGTCGGCGCCGCCGCTCCGGACTTCACGCTGCCCGGGACGGCGGGCCAGACGGTTGCGCTTTCCGGATTCCGCGGGAAGAACGTGCTCCTGGCGTTCTTCCCGCTGGCGTTCACCGGAACCTGCACCGCCGAGCTCTGCGCCATGTCGGAAGACTACGGCAAATTCCAGAGCGGCAACACGGTGGTGCTGCCTATCAGCGTGGATTCAGTGCCGACCCTGAAGGAGTTCAAGGCCAAGGAGAGGATCACGGTCGAGCTCCTGAGCGATTTCCAGCGCGAAGTGTCCCGCCGCTACGGTGTGCTGAACGAGGACAAGTTCTACAGCAACCGCGCCTATATCCTGATCGACCGGGAGGGCGTGGTTCGCTGGACCCACCAGGAGGCAAACAACGGCGAGCGCCGCGAGAACCGCGAGATCCTGGCGGAGCTCGCGAAGCTGGGTTGAGCGCTGAACCGGCAACCGCTTCTCGATACTCCGGACCCGTCGCTCAACCAGGCCTTTGCCTGGGCCGCGGGGCGGGCCGCCGGAGCGGTGCGGGCCGATTCGGGATCGGCGCTGGCCGAGTGGGATGGGTCGGACTTCGCGCTGTTGGCGGAGCAGGCCGGCACCTTTCGCCGGGTCGGGGCCCACACCCTGCGCAACGCCGAAGCGTTTCTCCGTGAGGTCGTGGCCGGATTGTTCGGCGTCCGCGCCGATGCAGAAGGCGGGCGCTTCGTCATTGCGCCGTGGCTGCCCGACGGCTGGCGCAGCATGACCCTTCACCGGCTCCGGCTGCACCGCTCGCTGATCGATCTCGAGGTGCGGCCCCGGGCCGAGTGGGCCACGGTGCGGCTCAAGTTGACGTTCGGGCCGCCGATTGCGTTGGCGCTGTCGGTGCGCAACGCCGGGCCGGTGGGGCGGGTGACGGTGGACGAGATTGCGCTTCAGGGAGACCGCGCCGTCTTCACCCTCGCCGGGGAGCACGAAGCCATGTTCTTTTTCGAAGGAGACGCGCGATGAGCACCTCCCGCCGGGGCACCTGGGTGGCGCTGCTGCCAGTGGCCCTCGTCTCGCTGGCCAGTGTCGCGGTGCCGGTATTCCTGATCCGGCCCTTCGCGCCCCAGACACCGTCGTCGATGGCGCTGGCGTTCGCGCTGCGCCGCTGGGCGCCGCTGGTGACACTCCTCGCGCTCGCCGTGGCCTTGTTCCTCGCGGTGCGGCTCTGGAACCCGGGGGGCCGCCCTCTGGCCAGGAGCGTGGCGGGGCTGTCCGTCCTGCTTATCGGAGTCTCCGCGTGGGCCGCCCGGCAGAATCACTTCGAGTGGATGTTCGCGCCGCTCCCGGGTCCCGGGTTCGTCCGCGCCTCCGAGGCCGGTTTCGTCGCGCCCGGAGACATGGTCATGGCCGTGGCGCTCAGGGGTGATCCGGTCGCGTATCCGGTGCGGCAGCTCGCGTATCACCATCTAGTCCAGGATTCCGTAGGCGGGGTGCCTCTAGTCGCCACCTATTGAACTCTTTGCCACACCGGTCTGGTGTGGGAGCGGACGGTCGACGGACGGGTGCTGAACTTCCGGCTTGCCGGAATCAACAACCAGAACTTCATCATGCAGGACCGGGAAACCGGAACCTGGTGGCAGCAAGTGAGCGGCGAGGCCATCCTGGGGGAGCTCAAAGGGAAGCAACTCACGCGGCTGTTTCACGACGAGCTGACTTTCTCGGAGTGGACCCGGGAGATTCCCGGGGGGCGCGTGCTCAAGCCAGCGGCCGATACCGCATGGAAGCATTTCTCCGAAGGATGGGAAGAGCACACCGCACGGGCCCCGGTCAATGTGCATATGACGCTGGACGATCGGCTTCCGGCTCGCGCCGTAGTGTTCGGCATCGACCTGGGCGGCTCGGCCAAGGCGTATCCGCAGGACCGCGTGGTTGCCCAGGCGCCCTTGCACGACCGGCTCGGTGGCGTCCCTCTGGTGTTGCTCCTGGGACCTGATGGCAAGTCCGTGCGGGCGTTCGAGGCCCGCCTGGACACGGCGGCGCTCGAGCTGGTCCGCCCGATCGATCAGGCGTCGGGGGAAGTGGTCGACGCAGGCACCGGAAGCCGGTGGAACTTCACCGGAGTGGCGGTGGCGGGTCCCCTCAAGGGCCGCCGGCTCAAGCCGGTGTACCTGCTCAAGGATTACTGGTTCGACTGGATGACCTACCATCCGGGCACGGCGGTGTACCTGTTGGGAGCAGGGAGGAGGGAGTAACCTCCTCCCCCTCCCTAGTCCCTCTGCAACAGCAGCCGGGGCTCGGTCATCTCCCGCATCGCCTCCTCCACTCCCTCCCGCCCGAGCCCCGATGACTTGACGCCTCCGTAGGGCAAGTGGTCGAGCCGCAGCGTGGGGATATCGTTCACGATGAGCCCCCCCACCTCGATTCCCCGAAACGCCTCGCGAATTCGCCGGGCATCGTGGGTGAACACGCCGGCCTGGAGCCCGTAAGGCGAATCATTGGCGCGGCGGATTCCTTCGCGCCAGGTCCGGTAGGGCGCTACCACCAGGACCGGCCCGAAAACCTCGTCGCAGCTCACCTTCATGTCCCGCCGCACATTCGTGAGGATCGTAGGACCGAGAACCAGCCCTCGCCGCGCTCCGCGAAGCACCGCCCTGGCGCCGCCGGCCACCGCCTCATTCACCCATGCCTGCACCCGCCGCACTGCCGTTGCGTCGATCAGCGGTCCGATGACGGTCTCGGGCCGGACCGGGTTCCCCCGCGGCAACCGGCGGGTGGCGTCGACCACCTTCCGGAGCAGCCGCCGATACAGCGGCGCATGCACGTAGAGGCGCTGGACCTTGATGCAGACCTGGCCGGCGTAGGCAAAGGCTCCCCATGCGATCCGGGCGGCGATCGCGTCGAGGTTGCCGGCGTCGGAATGCACCAGGACCGCTGCGTTGCCGCCCAACTCCAGGATCACTCGTTTCCTCCCGGCCGCTGCTTTCAGGTGCCAGCCCACTTTGGCGCTTCCGGTAAAGCTGAGGATCGCGAAGGCCGGGTCGGTGGCGAGCCGCTCGGCGACCTGCACCGGTAAATGCAGCACTTGCAGCGCCCCAGCCGGCAACCCTGCCCGGGTCATGAGCTCGGCCAGGCGGAACGCCGCCAGCGGGGCCTGGGGCGGCGGCTTCAGGACCACCGAGTTCCCGGCGGCGATAGCAGGCCCCACTTTGTGGGCCACCAGATTGAGCGGAAAATTGAAGGGCGAGATCGCCGAGATCACGCCCAGCGGGAAACGCTCGACCAGGGCCGTCATACCCTCGCCTCGCGGGTCGGCGTCGGCCGGCAGGGCGGACAGGCCGAACCAACGGGCCCCCTCCGCTGCCTGCCGGAACACGGTGACTACCCGATCCACCTCGGCGACTGCCAGCGTCAACGGTTTGCCGGCGTCGCGGGAGATCAGCCGGGCCAGTGCCCCGCGCTCTTCGTGGATAAGACGGGCGGTCTCTTCCAGGATCGCCGCGCGCCGGTGCCGGGACAGCTCCGCAAGCACTCTCTGCGCCGTCCGCGCTCCCGCGATGGCCCGGTCGAGATCCCGGTTGTCCCCCGTGACCAGACGGGCCAGGATCCGGCCGTCGAACGGCGCGGTGACCGGCTCGGCCGGACGGCGGCGCCGTGGCAGCCAGCGGCCGTCCAGGTAGGGGGTGATGATGGCGACCGGCATCGGGTCTCCTGTCTCGGGAGGTTAAACTTACTGTCCATCCATGATCCATCCATGATCGACGTCCCGAGCGGCGGATCGGCCCTCTCGCTGGTGGGGCAAATAGCCCGGATCCTGAACAGCGGCCTGGCGCCGGACGAGACGCTCCGGCTGGCCGCCGCTACCATCCAGCGCGGGCTGGGCTCGGGGCCGGTCACGGTGTGGCGCCGGGAGGCGAATGCCTCCACCTTCGCGGGCCTGTCGGCCAGCTCCGGCGAGCATGCCGCCGTCTCCCTGGACGAGCTGCCACCCCCGAATCCGTCGGTGCGCCGCTATCCGCTGATCCACGGGGGTGCCCGGCTCGGGGTGCTGCAGATCGACTTCGCCAGCCCGGAGCCGCGCCCCGATCCCGGGCTCATCCAGATCCTCGGCGACCTGCTAGCCCCGTTTCTCGATGCGATGACCTTGTCGGAAGACCTCGCCCTCGAGGTGGCCAGCCGGTCCCGCGAGATCGAGGAGCAGCGCCGTTTCACCGGCCTGGTGATCGACAGCCTGCCGGTGGGCCTCTACGTCGTCGACCGCGACTACCGTATCAAAGTGTGGAACCGGAAACGGGAGACCGGTACCCAGGGCCTGCGCCGCGCCGACGTGGTGGGCCGGCCGATTTTCGAGGTGCTGACTCGCCAGCCAGCCGCGCAACTCAGAGCCGAATTCGACCGGGTGTTCCGCGCCGGCGAGGTGCAGCAAATGGACATCGAGGTCAACTCCGGCCGCGACACCCGGTACTACCGCATCAGCCGGATCCCGATGCGGCTCGACGGCGACGCGATTACCCACGTCATCACGATCGGGGAGGATGTGACCGAGTCGCGCGAAGTGCAGCACCGCATCCTCCAGAGCGAGAAGCTGGCCGCGGTGGGCCAGCTGGCCGCGGGCGTCATGCACGAGATCAACAATCCGCTGGCTACGATCGGGGCGTGCGTGGCGGCGATCGAGGCGAGACTCGGCGACATCGCCGACGGCACCGTGCGGGAGTACCTCGACATCATCGACAAGGAAGTGCTGCGCTGCACCCACATCGTGGACGGGCTGCTCGACTTCAGCCGCCCCCGCGACGCGGTGCCCAAGGTTCCGGTCGCGGTCAACTCCCTCCTGGAGCAGACCCTGTTTCTGCTCAAACACCATCAGCGGTTCAAACGCATCTCGGTCAGCCGGGAGCTGAGCGAGAATCTTCCGCCGGTGCTGGTGAACGACGAGCAGATGATCCAGGTGTTCATGGCGCTCATGCTGAACGGCGTGGATGCGATGGACGACGGCGGCATGCTGACCGTGCGAACCATGGCCAACCCGGAGCGAAGCGATGAAGTGATGGTCGAAGTCGCGGACGGCGGTCACGGGATCTCCGCCGCCGACCTTCCCAAGATCTTCGAGCCGTTCTACACCACGAAGCCGCCGGGGCGGGGCACCGGACTCGGGCTTTCGATATGCTACGGCATTGTCGAGCAGCACCGGGGCCGGATCGAGGTGATGTCGGAGCAGGGGCTCGGCACGACGTTTCGGGTGTTCCTCCCCAGTCCCACCGGGAGCCCGGGGTGAAAATTCTCGTCGTCGAAGACGACCGCGTCGTCGGCCAGTACATCAAGCGGGGGCTGGAAGAAGCCCAGTACCACGCCGACCTGGTGGACGACGGGCTCGAGGCGCTGCGGCTGATCTCCGGCGGGCTGTACGATCTCGTGGTGCTCGATCTCCGGCTGCCCGGCATGACCGGCCTCGAGGTGCTTCGGACCCTCCGGGATCGCGGCATCACCACGCCGATTCTCGTGCTCACCGCGCAGGACGCCGTGGGCCACAAAGTGGAAGCGCTCCGGGCGGGCGCCGACGACTACGTCACGAAACCGTTTGCCTTCGAGGAGGTGCTGGCCCGGGTCGAGGCGCTTTCCCGGCGACCCAAGCTGCTCTCCTCCTCGAAGCTCTCCATCGGAGGCCTGGAGCTGGACCTGGGCAGCCGCGAGGTGCGGAGGGGAGAGCGTCTCATCGAGCTCACTCCCAAGGAGTACGCGGTGCTCGAGTACCTCATGCGCCACCCCGGGCGGGTCATGTCACGCACCCTGATCACCGAATACGCCTGGGACTATCACTTCGATCCCGGCACCAACATCGTGGACGTGGTGATCAACCGGCTCCGGAAAAAGGTCGATACCGGCAGCGAGAAAAAACTGCTTCACACCGTCCGCGGCGTGGGGTATGTGATCCGGGCCTGACATGCGCTCCATCCGCGGGCGCCTGACTCTGGCCTACGGGCTCGCCCTGGTGGCCACCATCATCGCCTTCGGGGCCACACTCTACATCACCCGCAAGCAGACCAGTCTTAAGGACTTCGACCAGGCGCTCACGCAGCGGCTGTTGCGCGAGGCCGAGCTCTCCGCTCGCTACCTCAGCCGCTCGCACCTGGTGCTGGGGCGGATCGTCACCCGCGATCTGACGCCCACTCTCGAGCCTTCAATCGCGCCCTATTTCGAGGGCATCGGTGATTACCTGCTCCTGGCGGATACCGCGGGGCGGGTGCTGTACTTCTCTCCCTCCGCCACCGCCCTGCCGTTCGCATCCATCGAGCAGCTCCGGGCCCTGCTGCACCCGCCGCCTGTGAAGCCGGTCGGCGGGATCTACACCTTCGATCGGGCGATCGGCCCGGTGCGCTATCTGTCATACCCGATCACCGGCGCCGGTCCCGAGGTCGCCGCCGTCCTGGTGGCCGCCCCCAGCACCACGACCCTGGTGGAGGCGAACGAGCTGCTCTCCAGCATGCTGGTGATCGCCCCGCTGATCATGGGTGCCGCACTCCTAGTGGGATACTGGGTGGCGGGGCGCAGCCTCAAGCCGCTGGGAGCGATGGTGCGGGAGCTGGAGGCTATCACCGACAGCCGAAGCCTGCATCGCCGGCTCGCAGTGGAGCGTACCGGCGACGAGGTGGCCCGGCTGGGCAGCGCGGTCAACCATATGTTCGACCGCCTGGAACGGAGCTTCGCCGCGCTTCACCGCTTCACCGCCGAGGCAAGTCACGAGCTCAAGACTCCCTTGATGGTGCTGCGGGCGGGGGTGGAGCGCGCCCTGCGCAATCCCGGGACGCCACCAGAAAGCCTGCAGGCCCTGGACGAATCGCTGATGCAGATCGGAAGGATGGCCGAGCTGGTGGATAGCCTGCTCACCCTGGCCCGGGCGGACGAGGGACAGATTCCTCTCGCGGTCGAGGATTGCGACCTTCGGGATCTGGTAGCAGAGGCGGCCGAAACGGCGGGTATTCTGGCCGAGGAGGCGCAACTCACCGTCACCACGTCGATCCCGTCGCTCCCCGTCATGCTGGGTGTGGACCGGAACCGGATCCGGCAGCTCCTGCTCAACCTGGTGACCAATGCCATCAAGTACACCCCGGCCGGAGGAACCGTGTCGCTGGGGCTCTCCGACCAGGGCGAGACGGTGACGTTGACGGTAGGAGACACGGGGATCGGTATTGCGGCCGGCGACCTGCCGCATATATTCGACCGCTTCTGGCGGGCCGACCCGGCCCGCTCGCGCGCGGGTGAGAGTCCCGGAACCGGCCTGGGGCTCGCAATCACCAAATGGGTGGCCGAGGCGCATGGCGGAAGCATCTCGGTCCAGAGCCGGCCAGGTCGGGGAACGCTGTTCACGGTGGGACTGCCGCGGATCGCCTTGTCCCAGACTACCGTCAGCTAATCGTCTTGTCATCGATTTGTCATGTACCGGACAGGGGCATGCCACCCTGCCGCTGTTGATTTCCTCCTGTAGGGTTACCTCCCCTGGAGGCAGCGCATGTTTGAGCAGCTAATCGAATCGAAGCCCAAGAAGGTCCGAACCTTCAAGCAGTCCGCGATGTCTCTGATTCTCCACCTGACCGTCGGGTACGCCGCCATCCGGGCGACGGCCGGCGCGGCGGAAGAGCTGACCAAGG
>JAYUAL010000378.1:0-3637 GCA_043741355.1 Gemmatimonadales bacterium
CGTTCTGACCGAAGCGCATCACGACGATCCCCCCCACCGCGTCGCCCCGCCCATCGAGCTCCGCGATGCCCCGCCGCACGGCAGGGCCTACGCTCACCCGGCCCAGCTCCGCCACCCGAATGGGTGTACCGTTCCGGGTCGCGCCCACGACCACGTTCTCAATATCCGAAAGCGACTTGAGGTAGCCGAGCCCCCGCACCATGTATTCGCGCTCCGAGAGCTCCACGACCATCGCACCGATGTCGGCGTTGGCGTTCTGGATTGCCGCCATCACGGCCGTGATCGGAATGCGGTAGCCGAGCAGCTTGGCCGGGTCCAAATCGACCTGGTATTGCTTCTCGAAGCCGCCCAGCGCCGCGACCTCGGACACGCCCGGAACCGCGGTCAGCGCATAGCGGAGGTACCAGTCCTGGATGCTGCGCAGCTCGGCGAGGCTCTTCCGGCCGGTGGTGTCTTCGAGTGCGTACTGGTACACCCAGCCCAGGCCGGTCGCGTCCGGACCGAGGGTCGGGGTGACGTTGGCCGGCAGCTTGCCCTTGATGCCGCTCAGGTACTCGAGCACCCGGGAGCGGGCCCAGTAGAGATCGGTCCCGTCCTCGAAGATCACGTAGACGAACGAGATCCCGAAGAAGGAGTAGCCGCGCACGGTGCGGGAGCCGGGGACCTTGAGCATCTCGGCCGCGATCGGATAGGTGACCTGATCCTCCACGATCCGCGGGGCCTGCTCGTTGTACTCGGCCTGCACGATGACCTGGACGTCGCTCAAATCGGGCAGCGCCTCGAGCGGCGTGCGGCTGACCGCCCAGATGCCGCCCGCCACGGCGGCCACCGTGAAGAGCGAGACGAGCAGCAGATTGGCGATCGACCAGTCGATAATGCGCTTGAGCATGGCGGGTTACTCCATCGCCGGCATCTTCATCGTGTCTTTCGGAGCCTGGCGCACCGGTGGGACGACCGGCAATTTCGCCCCGGGTTTCGGGGCGGTGGTCGGCGCCGTGACGTCCATGCCCGGCATGTTTCCCATGCCGCCGAGCAGCGTGCCAAGATTCGATTCCGCATCTACCAGGAAAGTGGCCGAGGCGACGACGGTGTCGCCGATCGCGAGGCCGGAGAGGATTTGGATCCGGTCGTCGGTCGCAAGACCGATCTCCACGTCGCGCGGAGCCAGCTTGCCGTCCGGGAGGAGAACAAACACCAGATTCCGTTTGCCGGTGGAGAGAATGGCCGAGCGCGGTACGCTCAGAACGGGCTCCGTGATGGCCGCGAAGCGGAAGGTGGCGTACATGCCCGGCTTGAGCTCGAGCCGCGGGTTGGCAAGCTCGACCCGCACCCGCGCTGTCCTGGTCTCCGGGTTGAGGGTGGGATAGATGTAGGTGATCCGCCCGGTTCGCGGCGCGCCCGGCAACGCCGAGAACTCGGCAACCACCTGCAGTCCGAGGCTTACCGACGGGAGATCCCGCTCGAAGATTTCGCCATCGAGCCATATGGTGCTCAAGTCGGCGATCCGATAAATCGTCTCCCCGGCCATGATCCGTTGCCCGCTGAGAACGGACTTGTCGATCACGACCCCCTGCACCGGCGACCGGAAGATGATTGCCTTCCGGATCTCACCCGATTCTTCGATCTGGCGGACCTCGTCCGGGGGCACCTCCCAATAGAGGAGTCGTCGCCGGGCCGATTCGAGGAGATCGCCGCTGCCCTGGACCGCGTCGGCGGTCCCCGCGGCAACGTCCCGTCGGAGCCGCATGGCCAGGAGCAGCTCCTGCTGCGCCGAAACCAGCATGGGGGAGTACAGGCTGAAGAGCGGCTCCCCGATCCGCACGGATTGACCGGTGAAGTTGACGTAGAGCCGGTCCACCCAGCCGTCCACCCGCGCCGACACCGACTTGAGCCGAGTTTCGTCGTAGCTCACCACCGCCACGGTACGGACGACTCGCCCCAGCGGGCCGCGTTGGACCGGCGCATAGGTGACGCCGATGCGCCGGGCCGCTTCGGTCGAGAGCATGACCGCGCGGGCGCTGTCGGACGCCGGCGCGGTGGCGTGGTTGTGGCCGGCTGAGGTTGATGCCGGTTCGGTGCGCCGGCTCAGCCGCCAGGCCAACGCGAGAGCGCCTGTCAGGACCAGACCAAATACCAGAATCGAGCGGTTACGCGTGGTCATCGACCGTCTCCCGGCGGCTCGGTCTGCGTGGCATCGAAGAGGGGTTGCCCGAGCAGCATCTCGAGCTCGGCCAGCGCCACGCCCTCCTCGGCCTCCAGCTGGAATACCTGCTGGCGATAGCGGTTCACCGTCATCTGGGCGTCGAGGAGCATCGGGAGATCCACCTCGCCGACTCGGTAGGCGGACAGTGTGGAGGTGACCGTGGCCTCGGCTTGGGGCAGGATCGTGGTACGATAGAGTTCGCGTAATGCCCGGGATCGCCGCAGGGTCGCGGTGAGTTCGCCCACGCGGCCCCGCGTCTCGGCGCGCATTGCGCCGAGCTCCGCTTCGGCGCCGAGGCGGATGGCCTCGGTTTCCTGGCGCATCTTGAGCTGGCGGCGGCCCGCCCAGATCGGTACTGAGAAGCCCAGCATCAGACTCACCATCCGGTCGGTGCCGCCGGCCATCGGCCGCTGGCCGTAGATGGCTCCGAACTGCAGGTCGGGCCAGATCTCTCTTCGGGCGCCGCGCTGCGCGGCGCCCGCGGCCTCGACGTCCAGCGCACCGGCGGCGAGCATCGGCCTGCCGGCCAGAGCGAGTCGCTCGAGCGAGTCGGGCATGGCCACCTCGCTTGGAAACCTGGGGAGCTCCGGCGAGGGGACCGGCGTGTCGGAGGGACGATTGAGCAGCGCATTCAGGCGCGCGGCGGCCGCCTCGCGCATCGCGCGCATCCGCGCGAGTTCCTCCGTCATCCGGTCGACCTCCACCTGTGCGCGGAGGACGTCGGCCTGCCGGCCCTGGCCGACCGAGTACATCGTACGCGCCGTCGTTCCGATGTCCCGGAGCAGGTCCTGAGTCGCCATCGTCACTTCGATACTTCGGTCGATCTGATAGAGCTCGTAGAACACCATCGCCGCGCGGGCGCGCAGCTCCCAGGAGAGATCGGCGGCGCGCGCTTTCGCCGCTCCCGCCTGTGCCTTCGCCACACGACCGGAGAGTCCGAGCTGGCCGGCGATCGGCACCATCTGCATGACCTGCACCTGATTCATGCCGAGCGGGTCCTGCAGCCCGAAACCGGGCAGGTTGCGGTTCATCAGCCCGAATTGGAGCTGCGGGTCGGGAAGCGTCTTGGCCGGATCGATGCGGGCCTTCGCCGCCGCGGCCATCTGCCGCGCGGCCTCAAGGCGGGGGCTCCCGGTTTCGAGGGCCTGGAAGACCTCGGCGAGAGTCAGGCGTTGCGGCGCTCCAGCGGGGGGCGTCTGAGCGGCGATGGCCGGCGGCGGCAGCAGCAGTGCCAGAGTCAGCACAACATGGTGTGAGGTGATGCGCCGCATGCGTCTTCTCCCTGGCTTCTGTCGTGTCCGGCGCCGGAGCTCCCGGCGTCGGTGGGTGCTGAGGAACCTAGAAGGCGAATCTCCGCGCGATCGTGAACGGCGCGTTAAAGGTCGTTGAGGCTTGCGATGGTATTTGTTGACACCGGATTGGTCACCCTCTCAC
>JAYUAL010000379.1:0-3633 GCA_043741355.1 Gemmatimonadales bacterium
CCTGACCGGCCCCGCGGCGGCACCGGCCGGGAGAGGGGCCGGCTCCGGAGCGCCGGTCCGCGCCGCGGTCCAGAGCTCCAGCAACGCCGCCGCCACGGCGGTGGCCTCGTAGCGCTCCAGGAGCGGCGCCAGTGTCTGGTAGGAACCGGGCGCCGGTCCCTGGCTCACCGCCGCGGCGATGGACCGCCGCGCCTGGTCGAGGTCGCCCTGCGCCTTGTCGAGGAGACCGCGGGCGTGAATCGGCCTCCGGTTCGGCGCGAGCCGCGCGGCGAAGGCCTCGGTTCCCGGCGGGACCAGGAGCAACAGGTCGCCCAGGGCGGCGAGCTCCCGGAGCCGTTCGGGCGCCGGGAAATCGTAGGCGATAATGAGCGAGGACTTGCCCGGGACGCCGGTGGTGATCGTGGCTTCGGTGCCCCAGGAAGCGAGCGCTCCCGCGATCGAGGCGTGATCCCCGGTATCCACGGTCCAGATGGCGAGGGACTCGGGATCGAGCTGCTCGACCAGATCGCCCAGGACAGAGAGCCGGGTGCCCCATGACACCGGCGTGCTGCGAACCGTGGGCGGCGATCCGGTCCAGTCGGGCCCCAGCACGTCGACGACCGGCGCCCGCCAGCAATAGCGCTCCACGAGTGCGGCCGTGGCAGCGGGGTCGGCGGTGACGACGATGCGCTGGGTGTCCCTCGGAACGTCCTGGAGGAGGGCGACAAGGAGCGCCCCTCCGGCCCATGCTTCCGGCCAGAGCAGCAGCACCGCCGACAGCTGATCCATTTTGAGGGAGGCGCGCCGGACCAGTTCGTGCACGGTCTCGGGCGCCGCGAAAGCGAGGTCTACCGTATCGGATTTGATCAGGCGGGCAAGGCGCCCCGGGGCATGAGCTCCCGCGACGCGCAGGCCGCTGCCTCGAGCCAGACGGGCCGCCACGCGGGCCCACTCGTCCACGGCCTCCGGCGGGCAGAGCGCCAGCGCCGGCCCCTTCCGCTCGATGGCGAGCCGGGCGATGAGACCGGACAGCACCGGCGCCGCCCAGTCGGGCGATGGCGGAGCGATGAATACCAGATTGTGGCCCCGAGCCGCCACGGGGGCGGCCTCGTGGAGCGCGGGATGTTCCTGATCCGACACGAGCGCCTCGATTGTCAAAAAGCAGCCGGGCTGCGTAGGGACGAAAGCTAATCCAAGGGGTTATCTTCTCGCCATGACGCGCGTCATCCGGCTGCCCGATCCTCTCTCCGCGAATCTCTCGCACCTCAAGGCCTCCGAGACGATGGCCATCAGCGCCGAGGCCAAACGGCGCCGCGCGGCCGGCGAGGATGTCCTCGACCTGGGTGTCGGGGAGCCCGATTTCGACACGCCGCACGCAGCCGCGCAAGCGGGGGTGCTGGCGATTCAGCACGGGCACACGCGGTATCCGCCGAACGCCGGCGTGAGCGAATTGCGCCAGGCCATCGCAAAGAATCTTTCCCAGCACGCCGGCGGCAGGCCCATCGACCCTGACGGTGTCGTGATCAGCTCGGGGGCCAAGCAGTCGCTCTTCAATGCGTGCTTCAGCCTGTTCGGTCCCAAGGACAAGGTGCTGATTCCGTCACCGGCCTGGGTTTCCTATCCGCAGATCGTGCACATTGCCCGCGCCGAGCCGGTGATGATCCCGGGTGAGGCCGACTGGGGACTCAAGGTGAGCGCCCAGGATCTGGAACGGCACACCGACAAGCTGGTACGGGGACTCATCCTCTGTTCTCCCTGCAATCCGACCGGCGCGGTATACACCCTGTCCGAGCTCAAAGCCATCGCCGCGTGGGCCAGGAAGCACGAGATCTGGATCGTCGCCGACGAGATCTACGGGCGGATCTTCTACGGCGACGGCGGCGCACCATCCTTCCTCGAACTGCCGCCCGAGGACACCGAGCGGCTGGTGGTGATCACCGGGGCGAGCAAGGCGTACGCGATGACCGGCTGGCGGATCGGTGCGGCCCTGGCCCCGCTCCATCTCGCGAAGGCAATGGCCAACCTGCAGTCCCACACCACGAGCGGCGCCAACCACCCGGCGCAGTGGGCCGCCATTACCGCATTCAATGATCCGGAAGTGGAGAAGGACGTCCGGAAGATGGTGGCGGCGTTCGGCCGGCGGCGCGACCGGGTCGTGGCCCGATTCCGCGACGACGCACCGGGAGTCGAGTTCGTCGAGCCGCATGGTGCGTTCTATTTCTTCTTCCGCGTAGACGGGCTCTCCACCGTCCAGCCGATGACCGGCCAGAGCTTCTGCGAACAGCTCATCACCGAGGCCGGAGTGGCGCTGGTCCCGGGCGGCGCTTTCGGGGACGACCGCTGGGTCCGGCTCAGCTACTCGGTCTCCGACAAGGAGCTGGAGACTGCCCTCGACCGGATCATCCGCTTCATCGTGAAATTGGGCGGCTGACCCCTCGCACCGGCGCGATGCCTCTCACCATCCGCGAGCTCAGACGGCTGCTCGCCCCGGTGCCCGGCATGGTGCCCGCGGCGCTGGTTCCACCGGCGAGTCACGGACGCGAGGAAGCGGCCTGCATCACCCCCGCCACGCTGATCGAGCGGGGTCCGGTGACGGCCCGGGCGGTGGGGCTACCTGCGGCCTGGCCCGGACCGGTCGCATTCCTCGACGGCACCCAGCGCATCGAGGTGGCCGGGTACGTGGGCACCTCCCCGCTGGTGTTGGCGGAGGTGGCTGCGGCGGTTCGAGAGCGGGTGGGAAGGGATACCCGCACGGTCGCCATCGAGCGGAGGGTGCTCGCCCTCGCCCGGCCCCACGTGCTGGCCGCGGCGGGCGATGCGCTCGCCGGAATCGAGACCGTGGGGCTCCCCGATGCTGAGCCGGGCCACCCGCTCCAGGACGTGGACGAGGCCCGCCATGCCGTGGACCGCGCCCGCGGCGAGGTGGAGCGGATCGCCGGAGACGGGTACCGGAGGCAGTCGCCGCATTGGCTGGTGGTGGATGGCTCGTTGTCGGAGAGCCCCACCTGGGCGCTGGACCCGAGAATGGTGGGGGTCTCGAAGAGCCATTCCACGCTCCCCTTCACCGGCGATGACCTGGTGTGTTACCTCCAGCTGCCGGCCGGGCACCGCTCGTCGATCTTCCAGCCGGCGTCGCGGCGGCGCGCGCCGGTGTTCGCTTGGGGCCTGCGGCTCTGGCCGTGGGCCGGGCGCGATCTGCTCTACGGGCTGGTACGGATCGAGGTGGCGGCCCGGAGCGAATCCCTGGCCGCGGCGGACCCGATCTGTCGCTGGCTCCTGGCCGAGCGGGCGCCCATCAGCGCGCCGGACGGCCGCTGGGACCGGCTGCTGTACGGGATTCGCGGTGTGGAGGAGTACTTGAGAGCGGTAGGAGGTGAACGGTAACCAGTGACCAGTGACCTGTGACCAGTAACCCGCAGCCTTCCGCGCCGAGCGGCCCGCCGCCCGTGGGCCGCGTCGTGGCCACCGAGCTCAAGCCCTCCACGCCGCATCAGTTCTACTTCTGGACCGCGCGCGAGTCGCCGGTGGGCATCGGCGCGATCGTCCGGGTGGATGCCGATTCCCGTACCGTGTTCGGCGTGGTGACCGATGGGTTTGCCTACTCCGACCTGCAGACGCCGATGCACGCCGTCATCGGTGCCGATGGCGATCCCG
>JAYUAL010000380.1:0-3603 GCA_043741355.1 Gemmatimonadales bacterium
CTAACTACTCGTCCAGCTGCGGGGCCGCACCGCCATGGGGCCCCTTCCACGACTCCCAAGTAAGACCGCAGCGGTCCACGAAATACGCCGTCGGATGACCCTCCTCTCGAAGCAGGGAATGAAGGAGCTCATGGCGAACAACCATCTCGTGACCCCGATAGTTCCCCGCGATGACGATCCGGCTGGTCACCCCGTTGGAGGTCCACTCCCCGACCTTCGCCCCGGCTTTTGTGGAAAACGTCTCAACTCCGTGAACCACATAGAATTTGATCGTGGAAAAGTCGCCCGAGAGGCCGCTGCAGGCCTCGGTCTTGGCGTGCCATTCCTGGTAAGAAACCGGCACGGGCATCTCGGTGGCCCCGAGGGGTAGCGGCACCTCACTGGGCGACAGCGAAGCGCAGCCGGTGAGGAGGCCGCCGAAGGCAAAATTTCTCAATGTGCTTCGACGACCTCGAGACAGATTTTCCGCCAAACGAACCACCCCTGTGTCAAAGATTGTGACTATACAGAGGCTAGAGATGTGCCAGCCGCCACTCCCCGTCCTCGGCGGGGGGCGGCTGCTTTGGAGGCACCGGCTTGGCTGTCCTGGTGGTCTTCGTCGTGGTCGTCGTTCTGGGCGGTGTCTTCTTCACGGTCGTCGTTTTCTTCACAACCGGCTTCGCCGGTGCCGCCACGGGAGTGGTTGCCGGCGCTGGGGCAACCGGGGTCACGGTTGCTGGAGCTGGCGCGGGCGCCGAGGCTACGGTCTTGGAGTTGGGGCCGAGGTTGCGGGCGATGACTCCTTTGTCCACCGTGGCTCCCCCCCCGCTAATCGCCTGGAAGAACAGGGAGTCTCCGGCCACTTCCACGATCATGAAGCTGCGGTCGGTGGCGAAACCGACCTCGGTGATTTCGCCCGGCCGGGTGTCGTTGACGCGCAGTTTGGCCGCACCGCCGGCGGTGAAATAGTGGATACCCTGCTGGGGCCTGATCCGCTCGTAGATGTGCTCGTGTCCCGAGAACACCACATCCAGACCGTACTTGACGAAAAGGGGCTCGAGCACCTTGCGCAGCTCGAGCTCAGGGCCCCGCGCGGCGGTCGTGTAGAGGGGGTGGTGGAAGTAGGCGATCTTCCAATCCGATGCCGACCCCGCCAGCTCTTTCTCCAGCCATTTCACCTGATCGGGGTCGAGGTAGTTGCTGTCCAGGGTGAAGAATCGGATGTTGCCTTTTTTGTAGGTCCGGTAGCGCTCCCCACCCATGTTGAACGGCTTGTAGTAGCGCTGGTTGGGGTCGTCGTGATTGCCGAGTGCCGCATTGAACTCGACCTTGTCGTCGAGCAGCGCTTTGTAAGGCAGCTCGAACTTGTTGGCAAAGTCCTGGGGTCGTTCGCCGCCATAGAGATTGTCGCCCAGCATGATGGCAAACGTGAACCGGAACAACGCGTGGGCTTTCGTGAGCGTGGTCGCCACCGCGTACTGCTCCTTGTCGCCGGTGCCGGCGTCCCCAATCACCGCGAACTTCTCCGACCCCTTCCGATTGGGCAGCGTGATGGTCTGGGCCGCGAGAGATCCGGTCCAGCAGCAGGCCAGGACCGCAATCCCGATCCGCGAGAGAGTTTTCATGGGAGCTTCTCCTGCGGCACGGCGTGGGGCATGAGGTCCACGGTGACATTGGCTTCGATGTCCCGAAGGATCAGGTACTTCGACACGATGCGGTATTCGATTTCCTTGGGAAGCCGCGGCAGAATTGGAAGCAACGACGCCGGGAAAGTCGCCAGCGGGTACCCGGTCGGGTAGAGCTGGTTGAGCTGCGGAGTGAAGTCGGGAAGCTCCTCCTGCGCGTCGCCACGGGCCTCGAGAATGCGCGCGGGCCGGCGATCATATTCCTGTTTGATCAGGGTAGCAATAATCGCGGCGGCTTCCGGCGTGAGGATATCACCCGGCTTGGCGGCTTGCCTCGCGGCGATGATCGCGTTCGCGAGCTTGGTCGATCGCGCGGCGATCTCGTTTTGGCTGGAGGTGGGATTGAGCGGCCCGACGGAATCCGCCAGTTTGTTCCGCAGGGCGACATAGTCATCGACCCGCTTGGTGAAGTCCGCAAATACTTCCGTGTTGGGGTCGACCCGATCGGAACTCTTGCCGCATCCGAGCGCCAATCCTGCCAGCATGCCGGCCACGCCCAAGCGCACCGCGGCGCGGCGCCTCCGAATAAGTGTCACGTGTTCCTCCTCGACTGCGTAGTTGGTCTTCGACGTTCCGACGTTACCGGACTGTTACTGGAGACCTTCAGCAGACGACAAATGAACACATTTTGAGGAACGGCGTGGGTGAGATTCGAACTCACGAAGGAGTTTCCCCCTTGGCGGTTTTCAAGACCGCTGCCTTAAACCACTCGGCCACCACGCCTTACGGGCCCCGGCCAGAGCCCAGAGGGTTCGATCCTATTGGGTTTGACCGCCCTTACGAACCTGGGCATCCACCTGTTTACTGATCGAATCCGCCAAGGCGGCAAGTGAACTGTCACCATGCTCACGCAGGGTGCCGGCCATACCGCCATAAATGATGGAGTAGAGCCGGAGGATCGAAGCCGACGGGACGTCGGTCCACCCGCCGGGCCGGTCCCGGGCGGCACTCTGCCAGCGATAGGACCGGAGCAGGGCTCGGGTCCGCTCGAGGTCGGTGAAGCCCATGGGAGTCAGAATGATATTGGCGGACGGGTCGACCCGTTTGGTGTAGAGCTTCCGAACCAGCCCTTGCGACACCAGGTACTCGGTGAGCCCGAGCGTCTGATCGGGCCACGGGCCGGCGCTCCAGGCAAAGTTGATGGGCCGCTTGCCGATGTTGTCTCGGATCAGAAGAATCGTCGCGAGATCGCTCCGCTGGAGGATCTCGTCCCCAAGCACCATGGCTATATCCCCGTACGCCAGCGCCTTTCCCTTGGGCACCCGGGAGTATTCCGGCAGGCTGTCGAGTTCGGTTTCGCTGAGGCTGAACACCGGCGTCGCCGGCTTCTTCCATCCTTCCGGCCCGGGCACACCCAGCAGGATCCGGGCGGAATCGGTGCGGGGCTTCCACAGCTCGATCGATGTGGAGGGATCGAAGTCCGGCTCCGTGCGCCGGCGAATCTGGCGGAGGTGCCAATCGGTGTTGGCGAGCGAGAGATTGACCAGGGTGACGTCGCGCCGGATGCCTTCGACCTCCTGGGCATACCAGAGCGGGAAAGTATCGTTGTCACCGGCGGTAATGAGGATGCCGTAGGGCTCGACCGACTCGAGCAGGTCAACCGCGAAGTCGCGCGCCACGTATTCACCGGCCCGACTCGCGGTGAGGCGGTTGCCGAAGAAGGGAATCAGCGCGAGCGCCAGCACCGGAATCGCGGCGAGGCGGGTGCGAAAGCTCTCTGCGGCGGCTTGGGCGGCGGCGCCGAGTCCGGCGGCCACCATGGTCCCGAAGAAGGCAAAGGAACAGATGAAGAAATAGTCCCGCTCGCGAACCTCATGGGTGTCCGAGCTCCCTGGAATCTCGGGATGTCTGGAGAACCCGTACTTGAAATTCAGATACCAGACCAGTGCCACGGTGAGGGTCAGGATCATAGCCAGGGCGGCGATTCCGGCCCGGCGGT
>JAYUAL010000381.1:0-3579 GCA_043741355.1 Gemmatimonadales bacterium
TCGCCGAGGCGGGCGACGTTGCCGGCGCCATTCAGTACGGCCGATCGCACGAGGCCGCGCATCGCCAGGAACTGGGGACCCAGCCGGATCCTGCCGTCGCTGCCTTGCTGGGCCGGTTTACCCGTGGGGAGTGGCGATCGTCCACGCCGGTTCCTGTCCCCAAACCCGAGCCGGCCAGGGAGTCAGCTCCATCCGGCGTCACGGTTTCCGAGCCGAGTCCCGCACTGCCGGTGGCGCATCCCAACCCGCGTCGGTCGCCGCGCGGCTGGATCGCGGCAGTAGGGGCTGCCGCAATCGCCGCTCTCGCCCTGTGGCTCCTCCCACCGATGCTCTCGGGACGCACCGCCTTCCCCGCCGGCAGCACAGTGGTCATGGCCGACCCCCTCGACCTGAGCGGCGATCCGGGGCTGGGGCGGGCTCTCGCCTCCGCCGCCGCGGTGGGACTCCAGCAATCGCGTCACCTGACGCCGCTCTCCCGCGCGCGAATCGCCGAGGCGCTTCGGCGCATGGGCCGCTCGGGAGACACCATACTGACCGATTCGCTTGCCCTCGAAGTGGCAGCCCGGGAAAACGCCCGCGCGGTGCTCTCCTTGAGTGTGGCCCAAGTGAGCGGGAAATACATCCTGACCGGCCGGCTGCTCTCCCCCGGGGACGGAACGGAAATCGTAGTGCACCGCGTCTCGGTCCGCCGGCTCGACGAGGTGATCGATGGGCTCGACCGCATCCTCCGAAAGGTACTGGCCAGCGCCGGTGATCCCCGGCGCTACCGCGACAGCCTGCCTCAACTGCCCCTCGTCACCACCCGGTCGCTCGAAGCTCTCAAGCTGTATGCCGAGGGGGGAATATCCTGGCGTCGTGCTCGGTACGACCGGGCTCGACAACTCTTCGTGCAGGCGGTGGCCCTCGACTCCGGGTTTGCGCTCGCGCACGTCGCCCTGGGCTCCTACTACTATTTCAACAATGACCGCCCCACCGGCGACACCCACTATGCCACCGCGCAACGGTTCCGCAATCGGCTCACCTTCCGGGAGCAGCTCTACCTCGATAGCCGGCTGGCCGGCGCCCGGGGCGACCGTGCCGAGGAGAGCCGGATCGACCGGACGCTCGCGGAGCGCTATCCGTCCTCGGAAACCTGGTACAACTATGGCACCACCCTGATGCGGCTGAAACAGTGCCAGGAGGGCATCCCGGCGCTGCAACGCGCCTTGAGGTTTGACTCGACCTCTGCCAACACCCACGTGAACATCGCCACCTGCTACAAGGGGATGGGTGAAAACCGTCTCGCCCTTGACGCCTACGCCGCCGCGGAACGCGCCGATTCCACCGCGCTCATCACCAACTTCATCAATCACGAATGGGGCAGCGTGTTCGTCCGGCTGGGGCGCTACACCGAGGCGGAGGCCGCCTTTCTCCGGATGCTGGCGCTCCCCGACCGGAACGACCAGGCCCGGGGCCACCGATCGCTGGCCTATCTCGACATGCTGCGCGGCCGGTACCGTGGCGCCATCGTGCATCTGACCACCGCCGCGGTACTCTCCCGTGAGTCAGGCGCCGAGCTCTCGCTGCTCCGGAACGAGGCCCTGTTGGCCGAGGCCTACCTGGTACGTGGCTCGCCCAGCCTGGCGTCGCGGGAGCTCAACGAGGCGCTCAAGGTGGCGCGCGCGCAGTTCGTCGAGCCCGGGTTCCTCGCGCTGCTCGGCCGCGTGCTGGTGCGCGCCAACCGGCTCGGCGATGCGCGCGAGGTGCTGACTCGGCTGGAAGGAGCCCTCAAGCCCGACAACCCGACCGATCGAAGCGCGCGCGGGCTGCTGACCGCCGAACTCGCGCTGGCTCGTGGTGCGCCCGAAGCAGCCGCCGAGGCGATCCGCAACGACATCGATCCGCGCCTCGCAGATTGGCGGGCGGGCCTGGTCGGCCGGATACTCGCGGGACGGGGCATGCTGGATTCTGCGCTCGCTGCCACCGCCGCGTTTGCCCGCCTCGAGGGGTTCGGCCAGGATACCCAGGAGGATTGGGTGCTGGCGCCCCTCGAAGTGGCCCGACTTGCCGAATCCCTCGGAGATTCCGGGACTGCGCGCGCCGCGCTGCAGACGCTGCTGGACCGGTGGAAGGAGGCCGACCCGGATCTCGCGGTGTTGCGCGAGACCCGGCTCCACCTGGCCCGGCTGCAGCGTGACGCCCGCCACTGAGGTGCCGGGCGCCGGATTGGCGACGATTCGTGTCTAGGGCTTCGGCCTTCCGATCGTGATGGTCGTTTTCTCGGTGATTGTCTGGGTGGATCCCTTGTTGTCCGGGAGCGTGACAGTCTGACTGATGTCGCATTGGGCCAGGTACGCCGTTCCAGTTCCCACCTTGCACGATGCGTTGTCGGGAATCGCGAATCGGAAGTTGGTGCGGGCGGCTTGCACCATTTTGTCCGCGCCCGGCACCACCTGGTTCATCAATTTTCCAAGTTCCGCCATGCCCGCCGGTGTCGGGTTGTTCTTCATTTTCTCCGCCATCGCCTCGAGCTCTTCGGGCTTCATCGACATCAGCTTTTTCATGTCGAACCCCCCGGGGGGGGTCGGAGGGGTTACGACCTGCTTGGGCAGTGTGGGGACAGCCCCCGGCTTCGGCATAGTCAGCCCCTCCGGCAAGGTCAGCCCCTGCATGGGCCCGGCGCCCGGGCCGCCGTGCAACGACGACCATGCCGCCGAGAAGATGCCATCGGTTTCACCCACCGGACCGGCCACCATGCCGGACAAGGGAGGCGGTCTGGGGCATCTCCAGCGGGAACCATGGATGTCGAGGCCTGGAACGACTTGAAGGGCGAACTTCAGGTCCGGCTTGACCGACATACCCAGCCAGAACGTGAACTCCGTGGGAGGATTCGAGAGGATAGTGATAATGCAGCCATTGGACCTGGTGACATCCACACCAGACCAGGTGATGTTCGCGGTGCTCTGACCGGTGCCCGTGGTGAGCTCCCACTCGGGTTCCGATATGTCCGGTGCGAGCTTGAGGATGATGCTGCCCTCCCCCCGGATCGTGCCGGTTTCGTTGGCCGGTCCCTGATTGGCGACTTGCAGGCTGGTCTTGATCTGCACCTCCAGCTTGTCGAAGAGGCAGCCGCAGTCGGGATCCTCGAAGAAAGAGCCACCCTGCGCCGCCACCCAGTCTTTGGCCTGCTGGATAAGCTGCTGGTGGCTGCCGGGCGGCGGCGCGGCGGTCATGGTCCGCCCGGTTTCGGTCTCATAGATCGTCTGGCCGCCTTCGGTGAGTCCGCGCTTTCCCTGGAAAGCAAGTTTGATGAACGGAGTCCTGCCGCCGTCCCGGACGATGTGATCGAGGAATGAGACCGCGTCGCCGTCGAAGCTGATGTGCATCCCGCGGCACATCTGGAGGTCGGTCTTGTCGGTCCAGTTCGGGGCCCCTGACGCTTCTCCCCACCCGTCGGCATGGCATTCCTCGCAGGTCAGGTTCGAATCAGTTGAGTCGAAATCCACCACCCCAGCGTGCCGGATCGGTGGGGCGATGGGGTACTGCCAGACTCTTCCGACCTGCACTCGCTCCGGCAACGGCTTGGGAATGCCTCCGTGG
>JAYUAL010000382.1:0-8312 GCA_043741355.1 Gemmatimonadales bacterium
CGCGGCTGCGAGCCGGCCTGCCCGGCGGGCGTGGGCTACGGGCGCGGACTCGAGGCGGCGCGGGAGCAGCTGATGCGCGCCAACGGGCTGCCGCCCGCCGCCCGCGCGGTGCTCGGCGCTTTCCGCCGCGAGACCTGGTGGCGACCATTGCTGACGCTGTCGCGCTGGCTCCGGAACACCGGCCTGCCGGGCGCACTGGTGGGGGGAGGCCGGGTGGGCTTTGCGATGGGGATGCTGGAAGCCAGTCGGTCGGTGAGGTCAGCCGGACAGACGGGCGGTTCTCGCACTCTGAAATCCGTCCCCACCGACCCCGCTCACCTCACCGTCCGCCCGTCCGTCGCCCTCTTTCGCGGCTGCGTGATGGACACTCTTTTTCGCCATGTCCACGACGCCACCCGGCGAACCCTCGAGGCCAACGGCTACAGGGTGGTGGAGGTGGCGGGACAGAGCTGCTGCGGCGCGCTGCACGATCACGCCGGCCAGCGGGACACCGCCAGGGAACTGGTCGCCCGGAATGCCGCGGCGTTCGCGGGGCGCGCGGACTACATCGTGGTGAACAGCGCGGGCTGCGGCGCCCTGCTGAAGGATGCGGCCCATTTCGACAATTCGGCTGCCGGCTCCTCGATGGCCGGCCGGGTCAAAGACGTGTCCGAACTGCTGGCCATGGCTGGGCCCCAAGGCGGCGCGCCGCTTCCGATCGAGGTGGCGTACGATGCGCCCTGCCACCTCGAGCACGCCCAGGGCGTCAGCAAGGCGCCGCTCGCGATGCTGGCCGCGATTCCTGAGCTGAGGCTGCGGCGGCTGCAGGGTTCAGACAAGTGCTGCGGAAGCGCCGGCATCTACAGCCTCCTCAACCCGGCCATGGCGCGGGCGGTGCTGGCCGACAAGATTCGCGAGATCGCGGCCGCGAAACCCAGGCCCGCGATCGTGACCACGGGGAATCCCGGATGCCTGATGCAGATCGGTGCCGGCCTCGCGGCGGCGGGACTGGACATCGGCGTGGCGCATCCGGTCGAGCTGCTGGACCAGAGCTATGCAAAGGCGGGGTTGTACGAAATTACCGTCACAGATTTCACGGATTCAAAAAAGACCATCAAGTAGTCTGTGCAATCTGTGGCTCCTCCGGACCAGCACTCCAGTGTTGGCCCCCCATTACCTTCCTCCCATGCAGCAGGATTTCGCTCTCTCGTCCTCCCGACTTCAATCACTTCGCTCCGGGGCCGTGCTGGTCCCCGACGCGCCGGCGCTCTTTCGGGTCGAAGGAACCGGCGCGCTGACTTGCCTGCAGGGACTCCTGACCAACGACCTCGTGGCTCCGGGTGAGGACTCCCTCGTCTATGGCGCGATGCTCACCCCGAAGGGGATGATCGTCTTCGATGCGTGGGTGCTGCGCGAGAAGGAGGCCTTCACGATCGTCACCGGCGGGTCGGTGCGCGCCGCCGCGGTGGAGCTATTCCGCCGGTCGCTGCCGCCCCGCCTGGCCCGGGTCACCGATCTCACCGACACCCACCGGGCCGCGTGGCTGCTCGGCGCCGCGGCCCCCGAACGCCTGGCGCGCGCCACCGCCGCGCCGATCCCCGCGCCCGCGAAGGTGCTTCGCGCCGGCCCGGATCATGAGGTGCTCGTCGCAGGCGGGACCGCCACCGCACTGTTCACGGCGCTGCTCATCGCCCCCACCGGGGAGCAGCAGCGAATCGCCGGACAGTTCGAGGGAGGCCGCGCGATGATCGGAGACCAGCAGGATCTCGCCGCGGCCGGAGTCCTGGCGGGGTGGCCGGCGCTGGGACGGGAAATAGACGAGAAGACCCTGCCCCAGGAAGTCCGCTTCGACGAGATCGGAGGAGTTTCCTACACGAAGGGCTGCTACACCGGCCAGGAGACGGTCGCGCGGATTCACTTCCGCGGACACGTCAACCGTTCGCTTCGCGGCCTGGCCGTCGAGGGACCGGAGCCGCTGCTGGAGCGCACGCTTATGTTGGCTGGCAAGGATGTCGGGCAGACCAGGAGCGTGCTCGTACTCGAAGACCGGGTGCTGGCGCTGGGAATAGTCCGGCGGGAAGTCGAATCCGGTGCTGCCGTCACGGTGGGGGGACGCTCCGCCACCGTCGTGAAGCTTCCGTTCGAGGTGGCCTGAGCCGGAAACATCACGGGCGAACGGTGTTACCGTTCGCCCGTCCTCACTGTCCGCCTGGCTGCCCTTAGTGCGCCTTCGACGTATCCCCGGCCACCTTGGTGGTGTCCTTCTTGATCGTGGTGTCTGCCGTCGTAGTGGTGGTCGTGGTGGTCGTGGTCGTGCTGACAGCCGTGGTGTCGGTCTTGGGGGCGTCGTCTGCGTCCTTCTTGCCGCAGGCCGCCAAGGCCAAGGCAGCGGCAACAACCAGGTACTTCGACATTGTTACTCCTTACGAGTGCAGGGGGAACGGCGCCCTCGGGTGACGCCAAATGATACAGCCGCCAAAGATATCTGGAACAGGCCTTTTGTCAAGCGGGACATAGACTTACGCCGTTCTTGAGGCCCCAAGAGAGGCCTCGGGCCCGGAATCGAGGCACCCCTGTACAACGCTCGAAAAACGGATCGGGAGAATTGCTGCAAATGAATAACAACCCATGAGTTATCAGCCACCCCCTGAGGGATATCCCAGCACGCTCGGCGCGCTGCGCAAAAGCCGGTGGGGCACCAGTCCGCTCCGGGGGCGCTCGGTCCGTGACGAGGTTCGGGACAATCTGCTCGCCGCAATCGCCGGAGAAGCGGAACTCTTTCCAGGCATCCGCGGCTACGAAGATTCGGTGCTGCCTCAGCTCGCGAATGCGCTGCTGGCCCGCCACGCCTTCATCTTGCTGGGCCTTCGAGGCCAGGCCAAGAGCAGGATCCTCCGTGGTCTCACCGGCTTCCTCGATGAGTGGATGCCCATCGTCGCGGGGAGTGAGGTGAACGACGACCCCTTCGCGCCGATCAGCAAATACGGGCGCGAGCGCCTGGCGGCCGACGGTGATCGGACTCCGATTGCCTGGGTGCATCGGGAAGCACGCTTCGTCGAGAAGCTGGCGACTCCCGACGTCACCATCGCCGACCTCATCGGCGACCTCGACCCAATCAAGGCCGCGCGGGGCGGACACCTGCTCTCGGATGAGCTGACCATGCACTTCGGGCTGCTACCGAGGGCGAATCGCGGCATCTTCGCGATCAACGAGCTGCCGGATCTCGCCGGGAAAATACAGGTCGGCCTGTTCAACATCATGCAGGAAGGCGACGTCCAGTTGAAGGGCTACCCGGTCCGGCTCCCGCTCGACGTGCTGATGTGCTTTACCGCCAACCCGGAGGACTATACCGCGCGGGGCAAGATCATCACGCCGCTCAAGGACCGGATCGGCTCGGAGATCATCACCCACTATCCCCGCTCGGTCGAGCTGGGCATGGAGATCACCGCGCAGGAGGCCTGGATCGTCCGCGACAGCGTGGCGCCGCCGGCCCGCATTCCGGATTTCATCCGCGAGTTAGTGGAGCGGGTGGCCTTCGAGGCGCGGGGGGACAAGCGGGTGGATCGCAGGTCCGGCGTGAGTCAGCGGCTTCCCATCAGCGTCCTGGAGAACGTGGTCTCCAACGCCGAGCGCCGCGCGATGGCCCACGGGGAGCGGGAGGCGGTGCCCCGCGTGGCCGATCTTTACGCCGCGCTTCCCTCGATCACCGGCAAACTTGAGCTGGAGTACGAGGGCGAGCTTCAGGGCGCCGAGACGATCGCCAAGGAGCTTATCCGGCGGGCCGCGCTCCGCACCTGCCAGGACCGGATCGGCGAAGAGGAAGACGAGCGCCTCGACCGGATCGTGGGCTGGTTCGACCAGGGCTCCGCACTCAAAATTGCCGGAGACGAGCGGGCCCAGGCCGCCATCAAGGCCTTTGCTCTGGTCCCGGGCCTGTTGCCGCTGGTGCACGACGTTGGCTTGGCCCCGGTGGCCGACACTCCGATGGAGGTGGCCGCGAGCGAGCTGGTCCTGGAGGCGCTGGCGGCGCAGAAGCGGATCAGCCGGAGCGAAGAGAGCGGCTGGGGGGCGGTGCGGGGGAAGCGGGGCGCGTAGCTTCTGTGGGCCCATGATCAAGCATCCCGATCCTCACCAGGCCACATATCCAGCGCCCGCTCCACGATCACCGCCGCGGCCCCATCCAGCCCCAGCACTCCGGTGTTCAGCACCATGTGATAGTTGGTAGGGTCGTTCCAATCGAGGCCGTAGTACTGCTTCAGGTAGCGGGCCCGGTTGGTGTCGGCGTCATACATCTCCTTCTGGGCTTCGGTGGCCGTCCGCCGGTCCGCCGGTGCGCCGGTCCGCCCTTCCTCGAGGATCCGCCGTACCCTGATCTCCGCCGGCGCGACCAGCCTGACGTGCAGCGCGTCGTGTTTGCCCCGGAGCACGGCCGGGCCCGCCCGCCCCACCAGCACGACCCGCCCCTCCGCGGCGATCTCGGCTACCACGCTCTCGGTGATCCGGACCAGCGTGGCCTCTTCCGGCTCGGGCACTTTGTCCGCCGGCGCCGCAAAGCTCTCGGGCGAGGACCGCGACAGTGCCCGGGTGAGCCGCTCAAGGAAACCGGGCGCCCGTTCCTCACGGCGGGCCACCTCCTCGGGCGGAAGGCCGGCGCGCGACGCCACCCGGTCGATCAGCTCGTTGTCCACCACGCGCCAGCCGAGCGCCTCGGATACCCGGCGCGCCACCTCGGAGCCCCCGGCGCCGTATTGACGCGATATCGTGATGATCATGGATCCTCCGCGGGGAGCGGGGAGCCGGGAGCAGGGAGCGGCACCTGCTCACCCACGCCCGGGATTCCGACCGGCACACTCCCGCTCCCCGCTCCCGGCTCCCCGCTTCCCAAGAAGCCGCTCATCCGCCAGGCGGCCGAAGCCGCCGCCACGAGGCAGATCGAGCCGCCCACCAGCATGGCCGTGGTGGTCCCGGCGTGCTCCGAGATCCAGCCGGCCTGGAGCGACCCCAACGGATTCAGCCCGACCACGAGGAAGGAATAGAAACCGACCACCTGCCCGCGAAGGTAGTCGGGTGCTCCGGTCTGCAGGACGGTGTTGGTCATGATGGCGTTGAGCGCCATGCTGAGCCCGGCCGCCATCAGGATGATCAGGGCGAGCCCGAGGCTGTGGACCAGGCCCAGGAGCAGTAGCGCGGCGCCCAGCGCCAGTCCGGCCCGGACTGCGGTGGGCTCTCGGCGAATCCGGTGGCCCACACCGGCGATCGAAAGCGCTCCCGCGGCCGCCCCCACGCCGAACGCCGACATGAGCGCGCCGTAGCCCCCGGCGCCCGCGTGGAGCACATCCCGCGCGTAGACCGGCAGCACCGCGACGAACGACGCGCCGAACACGCTGAAGATCGCCACGAGAATGACCAGCGTCCGGGGCCAGACGCTCCCGAAGATGTGGGCCACCCCCTCGCGCAGGCCGGCGCGGCGGCTCTGGCGCTGGATGGCGAGTGCGGGGTCGGCGCGGATCATCGCGAGCCCTATCAGCACCGCCAGAAAGCTGAGCGCGTTCAGGAAAAAGTTGACCGCGGTACCGAGGGTGGCGATGATGGTGCCGGCCAGCGCGGGACCGAACACGCGGGAGAGGTTGAAGGCCGACGAGTTGAGCGCAATCGCGTTCATCAGATCGGACTTGCCGACCAGTTCGACCAGAAACGATTGCCGGATGGGAATTTCGAAGGCGCTCACCAGACCACCGAAAAACGCCAGCGCGTACACCCACGCCATGGTGATCACCCCGAAGGCGTTCAGCAATCCCAGCGCCAGCGCGTCACAAAGCAGCAGCGACTGAAGGACGAGCAGCGCTCGCCGCTTGTCCACCCGATCGGCGATCACCCCCCCGTAGAGGGTGAACATCAGCACCGGCAGGGCACCCAGCGTCGTGACCAGGCCGACCTTGAAAGCGGAATTGCTGAGCTCCAAGGCCAGCCAGCCCAGCGCCACCGCCTGCATCCAGCTGCCGCAGAGGGAGACGAACTGGCCGAAGATGAAGAGCCGGAAGTTGCGGTGGCGGAGGGCGCCGAAGGACTGGGAGCGGGCAGCGGGGAGCGGGGAGCGGGGGATTCCCGCCGGGGACACGTCCATGGGCGCAAGATAAACTATCTTCCGGATGACCCAGTGCGGGCCGCGGATCAACCCGCTCCCCGCTCCCCGCTCCCCCGGTGGCCATGCGCTTTACCACCTACACCAAGTTCGTTCCCGGGCTGGCCGACGCCGTGAATCTCCAGGCGCTGCTCGACCAGCTGGGTGACTTCCTGCTCCAGTCAGGCTTCGCCGGCGGTCCGGGCGACTGGCCCTGGTGGGCCGAACCAGGTGAAGGCAACGAGCGCTCCATGGATTCCTTGAAGGAAGCCATCCTCAAGGCGCTCATGGAGTCGGGGCAGCTTACGCCCGAGATGGTAAGGTTTCTCCGAGGGGAATCAACCGGCGATCCGGAGCAGGACCGCGAGCTGGAGCAACAGATCGCCCAGATGCTCGATCAGATCGTCCAGCGCCTCATGGACGAAGGCTTTTTGAACGTCCAGAACGCCCCCCAGATGCCCGAGGGCCACACGCTGATGGGGCCCGCCGGCCAGGCGGCCGCGGCCGCCCGGGACGTCCGGTTCAATTTGACCGAGAAGGGCATGGACTTCCTGGGCTACAAGACTCTCAAGAACCTGCTCGGCAGCATCGGGAAGTCCAGCATGGGTGCGCACGAGACGCCGCACCTGGCTACCGGTGTCGAGACCGAGGGGGCCAGCAAGCTCTACGAGTTCGGCGACGTGATGAATCTGGACGTCGCGGCGACGCTCGGTAGCGCCATCGCACGCGAGGGACTCACCATGCCGCTCAATCTGGAATATCGAGACCTGCGGGTACACCAATCGGAGTACCGGTCATCGGCGGCGACTGTGCTGATGCTCGATTGCTCCCATTCGATGATTCTGTACGGAGAAGACCGCTTCACGCCGGCGAAGAAGGTCGCGCTGGCGCTGACCCATCTGATCCGGACCCAGTACCCCGGGGATTCCCTCAGGGTGGTGCTGTTCCACGATTCGGCGGAGGAGATTCCGCTGGCGGCATTGCCCAACGCGCAGGTCGGGCCGTATCACACCAACACCGCCGCAGGACTCAAGCTCGCCCGCCGGATTCTGACCGCGCAGAAGAGTGACATGAAGCAGGTAATCATGATCACCGACGGAAAGCCCTCGGCCCTGACGCTGCCCAACGGCCAGGTCTACATCAACTCGGCCGGCCTGGATCCGCGAATCCTGAGCGCCACCTACCGGGAAGTAGGCCTCTGCCGGCGCAGCGGGATCATGATCAACACCTTCATGCTGGCGCGGGATCGCGCGCTGGTGGAGTTCGTGAAGCGGGTGGCCGAGATTTGCCGGGGGAAGGCGTATTTCACCAACACGATGACGCTGGGACAGTTCATTCTGATGGATTTCCTGAAGCGACGGACGACGAGAACGTAGCGGACGGCAATAGCCCGCATGGTGTTTGCGGGTCCAATGCCAATTAGAGCGCGTCGATCGCCACGGACGCGCGCTGACCAGCGCTTGCTGCCGACGGCGCGGTACAGTAGCTGAAGAGGATCGCCTGCCGCTCGTCGGGACCGCGCATCGCCGCGCTCGCTGGCAGGGTCATTCCAATTCATGGGATTCCCTCACCCGCGCCAGACACTTTGCGGCTACGGTTTCAGCAACCTGTCAGGCGGCCCTCAGCACTTGAGATTATTCGAAACACCCTGATGTCGGGTAGCCCCCGCCGGTCAGCTGGATGGTCCCGAGCCCAGCCGTGTCGGCCAGTGAAACGGCGTGGAGAACGAGGTTCCCGTTCCCTAGAATAAATGCTTCGTAGAGCTGACTGAAAGGCTCCGCTTCCACGAAAAGGCTCTGATTGGGCTGGGCCTGGATCGCTGGAAGCACAATCTGCAACGCCGGCGCCGATGCGCGCTCGATGGTTATGGCTTGTAAGACAATAACTGATTGATGTTCGCAGGTGCGGGGTGTATCTTGGCGCATGACTCTCACGGCGCTGCGGGCCAAGTGGCGCCCGCTGGCTCCCGCGTTGACCGAGCGGTCCCGGCGCCTGTGGGCGGCCACCGAGGCGCGGGCCCTGGGCCACGGCGGCATTACCCTCGTCGAGCGGGCCACGGGCATTTCCCGTTCGACCATCCAGCGCGGCCTGCGCGAAGTCGAAGCGGGCGCGGTCCTGAGTCCGGAGCGCACCCGCCGGCCGGGGGGGGGGCGCCGGGCGACCATCGAGAAGGATCCGGCGCTGCTGATGGATCTGGACGGCTTGGTGGAGC
>JAYUAL010000383.1:0-44967 GCA_043741355.1 Gemmatimonadales bacterium
CGGCCTCGACTCGATTCCGGACGCACGCAGCCTCACGGTCGCGCTTCCGCTCCGGGTGGGGCAGCCGTTCGACCGCACCCTGCTCGCCGCGACGGCGGATACGATCGCCACCCGGCTGCAGGACCGCGGGTATCCCGAGGTGCGGGTGCGTCTGGGCAAGCGGGAGGTGAATCGGGAGGAGCACAGGGCCGATGTCACGCTCCTGATCGAGCCCGGGGTTCCCTCGGTGATCGGGGAAATTCAGGTCGAGGGCGCTCAGACCGTGGACTCCTCGTTCGTGCGTTCGCTCCTCGCCACGGCGCCGGGGCGCCGGTTCAGCTCCACCGACGTGGGCCAGAGTCAGCGCAACCTCTATCGCTCCGAGCTGTTCCGGTTTGCCACGGTCCGGCTGGATACGACGCATTTCGTGGCAGGCTCCGGCGTGGTGCCGCTCACCATCGTGGTCACCGAGGGTCCCATGCACCGGGCTCGCGCGACCGTCGGCTACGGCACCAACGACTGCTTCCGGCTGGGCGCGGGGTGGACCGCGCGCAACGCCCTCGGGCACGGGCAGATCTTCGACGTCTCGGCGCAGGCTTCGAAGGTGGGCGTGGGAGAGCCGACACTGCTGGCCGCGCTCCGCAATTCGATCTGCTCGGCCCTCAAGGACGATTCGGTCGGGTCGGCCAAGCTCAACTACAACGTCTCGGCCTCGTTCCGCCGGCCGGTCTTCCTTTCGCCGGCCAACACGCTCACGCTCTCGCTCTTTTCCGAGCGCAGGAGCGAGTTCGCGGTGTACCTGCGGGAAGACGTCGGCGGCGCGGTGACCGTGCTCCGGGAAACCCAGAACCGGATTCCCGTCTCCCTGGCCTACCGGCTCTCCTATGGCAGGACCCAAGCGAACAATGTCTCGTTTTGCGCATTCTTCAACGCCTGCACCGAGACCGACATCAGCCAGCTCAGGCAGCGGCGCCTGCTCGCCACGCTGACCGCGAGCGCGGTGCGGATCCGAGTCAACAATCCGCTGGATCCATCCCGGGGGACCTCGGCGACGGCCGAGGTGACCCACAGCTCGCGGCTGATCGGCTCATCGCGGTTCGCCCAGTTTACCCGCTTCCTGAGCGACGCCTCCTTTTACCAGCCGCTGGGCACCTCGGTGCTCGCGCTGCACGTCCGGGCCGGGATGGTGCTTTCGCCCAAGCTGGCCCTGACCGGTGGCGCGGCCAACTTCGTGCCGCCGGAGCAACGGTTCTACGCCGGCGGCCCCAACGACGTGCGCGGCTACAACCGCAATGAGCTCGGGCCGCTGGTGTACGTGGTGGGGGAGGGGGGGGTCGATTCCGCCGGGACGGTGGACCAGAAGCAGGTTCGGAGCGCCGCCACCGGCGGCAACACCCTGATCGTCGGCAACGCGGAGCTGCGGGTGCCGTCGCCGTTTCTCAAGACCCGGCTCCGCCTGGCCGGCTTCGTGGACGCGGGCTCGGTGTGGGAGCGCGGCGGGGGCCCCGGCTCGGGGCCCGCGCTTCGGATCACGCCGGGAGTCGGCCTGCGCTTCATCACGCCACTCGGCCCGGCGCGGCTGGATGTCGCCTACAACGGCTATGCGGTCCGGCCGGGTCGGTTGTACCTGATTCACCCCACCGGCAGCCTGGATCTGCTCCAATCCTCCTATCAGCCCCCCAAGCGGAACAGCCCCTGGGTGTTGCAGCTCGGCGTGGGGCAGGCGTTCTGATGCGGCGGCGCCTGATCCGCTGGGTCTTCGTCGTGCTGGTCGGCGCCGTGGCCGCGGTGCTCGGCGTGGCCACCGCGCTGCTCTATTCCCCGCCCGGGCGCGAGCTGCTGGTCCGTCTGGTCTCGGGGCGCGCCGGCGGCATGGTCCGGGGCTCCCTCGCGATTGGTGCGGTGAGCGGGCGCTGGCTGACCGGGTTCAACCTCGAGCGGGTGGTCATCAAGGACAGCACCGGGGCGCTGCTCGCCGATGTCCCCCGGGTAGAAATCAGCTATCGCCTGGGCGACATCCTGGGCGGAAGGATCCTGATCGGCTCGCTCCGGCTTCACCGCCCGGTGATCCAGATCATCAAGCACCGCAGCGGCCGGGTCAACTACGAGGAAATCTTCCGGCTTGGTGAAACCAGTTCCACCGGCGGCCCTCCACAGCTGGTGGAGATTCACGACCTGGTCATCGACAGCGGTACCGTCACAATCCGGCTGCCCTGGAATCCCGACGGGCGGCTCCGTACCAGGGCGCGGGTGGACTCGGCCCTGGCCTACGAGCGGACCAAGCCGGGACGGCGCATCGAGCCGGGTCCCGAAGGGCTCGAGATGGTGCGGACGATCGAGGACCTCGATTCGTCGATGCCGCTGGTCCGGTTATCGAGTCCGGACAACTCCCCGACGCAGGTCGACATCGAGCGCCTCCGGGCCCGGATCAGCGATCCGGCCATCCAGATTTCCGATCTCAAGGCGGAGCTGAGAACCAAGAACGACAGCCTCGTCTTCACGGTGGAGCACGCCGAGCTCCCGGCCACCTCGCTCTCCGGGGCGGGACGCCTCGACTGGCCCCGGGATACCATCCTCTACCACTTCAGTCTCCAGGCCAGCCGGCTCGCGCTCCGGGACATGCGCTGGATTTCGCCGGGTTTCCCCGATTTTACCGGGACGGCCCATATCGAAGCGAGCTCGGTGAGCGGCTCCCGCACCGAGTACAGTATCCGGAACCTCGCGGTGGGCGACTCGACCTCCCGGGTGACCGGCCGCCTGGTCGCTCTCACCGATGTGTACCAGGGGCTGGGCTTCCGGCGCCTCGGCCTCGAGCTCCAGAATCTGAATCTCGATGTGGTGCGACCCTATCTGGATTCGATCCCGTTCTACGGCACGATCACCGGCAGGCTCGGCGCCGACGGCTTCTTCGGGGCGCTGACTGTCTCCCTCGACTGGCAGTTCCGCGACGCGAAGATTCCCGGCGCCGAGAGCCGGCTGGGGCTGGACGGCCCGGTAACATTGGGCGGGCGCGACGGAATGGTCTTCCGCGGCGCCCGGCTGTCCCACACCGACGTGGATCTGCGGACGGTACGACGGGTGGCGCCGGGGGTCATCCTCGAGGGCCGGCTCGGGATGACCGGCTCCCTCACCGATCCGTGGAAGAACGTGGTGTTCGACGGCTCCGCCGAGCACCGGGACGACAGCCGGCCTCCGAGCCGGATCGTCGGGAGGGTTCGCCTCGATACTCGCGGCCCGGTGCTGGGGCTCGAGACGGACATCGTGCTCGACTCGCTGGCCTTCGAAGGCATTCGCCGCACCTTCCCGACGCTCACGGCGCGGGGCTCGCTGGGCGGCCGGGTCAAACTGTCGGGAACGCTCGACCGCCTCGTGGTAGACGCCGACGTGGGCGGGGCGATCGGAACCATTCGTGCCGTCGGTACCACGACGCTCGCGCCTCCCCACTGGGGCGCCGACTCACTGCGGATCACATTCGGCAACCTGGACCTGCAGGCGCTGACCGGAACCGGACCGGAAACCCGGCTGCAGGGCGCCCTGGAGGCGTCCGGCACCGTCGACTCGGGCAAACCGCCGGCCGGCCGGCTGGCGCTGACGCTGGGGCAGGGACGAATCCGGGAGTTCACCCTGGACTCGGCGATGGCGCTGGTGACCGCCGCCGACAGCGTGATCCGGCTCGATACCCTGCGGGCCTACTTTGCCGAGGGCCAGCTCGGCGGCGGAGGCACCATCGGCTGGGCTCCTCCCAAGACCGGCGTCATGGCCTTCCACGTCGAGGCGAAAGATCTGGCCCCGTTCGATTCGGTGGCGCTTCGGCTCACCGGGTTCACCCGGGACAGCCTGACCGGGGTCCGGATGAGCGGAAGCGCGCGGGGCGACGTAACCCTCGAGGGCGCCCTGGGGGCCCTCAAGATGGACGCCGCGGTGCTGGTCGATTCGTTGCACTGGCTCACCTACGGCGCGCGGAATCTTCAGGGACGGTTGCTCTGGTTGCGCGGAGACTCGGCCCTCACCGCCAGCGTCTCGGCCGACACGTTGAGAGACGGCGGTTTGGAGTTTACCGCCGTCCAGTTGGGGGGCCACGCACATCCCGATTCGCTGCACTGGGTCGCCTCGGCGGAGAGCCGCTACGGGATGCGGCTGGCGGGTGCCGGCCTGTTCCAGCGTCGGCCCGCGTCTATCTTGTTCCGCACCGACACCCTGAGCCTCGATCTGCTGGGCCGGCAATGGTGGCTGTCCCATCCGGTTGACGCAATCATCCGCGATTCGTTGGTGACGCTGGACACCGTCCGGCTGGTGACCCGTGACGGTTCCGGGAGCGTCGAGCTGGCGGGGGATATTTCGCGCGGCGCCGCCAGCAATCTGTCGATCACCGCCCTCGGGATCGAGCTGCGGGAGATTTACGGGCTGACCCAGCGCGATACGACCGACATCCGTGGCTCGGTGCTGGTCGACGCCCGGGTTGCCGGCACCGCCAAGGCCCCCGAGCTCCGGGGGACCGGCAGTCTCACGGGCGGGGTGTTCGGCGATTTCCAGGCGCCCCTGGTTCGCAACGCGTTCGACTATCGGGGACGCGTGTTGCGCTCCAACCTCACCTTTTGGCGCGCCGGCGTGCCGGTAGTGGAGGTGGACGCTTCCCTGCCGCTCGACCTGGCGTTCGGCCCTGTGACCAAGCGGCAACTGCCCGGCCCGATCAGTATCGTGGCCAAGGGTGACAGTGTCGACCTGGCGCTGGTGGAGGCATTCACTCCCAATTTGCGCAAGGTGACCGGCTTCCTGAGCACGGACCTGCGGGTGGAAGGGAGCTGGGACTCACCCCGACTGGCGGGACACATGCAGGTGATCGACGGGGGCGCAGACGTTCCGGCGCTTGGCGTTCGGTACGGGCCCATTACCGGCGGGCTCCGGTTTTCGGGCGACTCGATCGTCGCCGAGAACCTCAGGATTGGTGGCAAGACGGGTGAGCTCGACGTGACCGGCGCGGTCCGGCTCGAACGTCTCACCACCCCGGTTCTGGGGCTCGCCCTCTCGGCCCGGGAGTTCGAGCTGATCGACGTTCGGGAGTACCTCAAAATCACCACCTGGGGCGACGTCAACCTGAGCGGTTCGCTGCTGCATCCCGTCCTTACCGGGGCGGGGCGGCTTACCAACAGCGTCATCTTCTTCGCGGACCTGGTGTCCAAGGACATCGTAAACCTCGAGGACCCGCTCAACGCCGACCTGGTGGATACGCTGGCACTCCGCCAGCAGGGACTCGGCGCCAATTTCCAGAGCCGGTTCCTCGACTCGCTCAGCATTCGCGACCTCGACTTCATCGCCGACGAGGGAGTCTGGCTCCGATCGACCGAGGCCAACTTCCAGCTCGAGGGCCGGTTGCGGGTGAACAAGACTCGCAAGCTCTACCAGATCGAGGGGAGCCTCAATACTCCGCGCGGCAGCTACACGCTCGCGATCGGCCCCATCATTCGGAGCTTCACGGTGGAGCGGGGGGCGGTGCGGTACTTCGGAGACCTGAACGCCGAGCTCGATGTCCAGGCGCGCCACGTGCTCAACTCCAATTCGGCCGGAAGTCAGAGCGAGATCCCGATCATTGCCCACATCACCGGGACGCTCAACGTGCCCAAGCTTTCGCTCTCGACACCTCCGGACCGGCCTCCCATGTCGCAGCAGGAGCTGATCGCGCTCCTGGTATTCGGAACCACGGATACCCGCGCCGCCGTTCAGTCCGTCGGGGGATTGAACGCGCCGGCGTACGCGTATGCCACCGCGCTCAATGCATTTGCCAGCGAGCTCCAGCGTTCGTTACTGTCGAGAAACAACGCCCCGGACATGTTCCAGATCCGGCCGGGGTATTCCTACGGGCTCCAGGGCTCGGTGAGCTCGGCCACTGAGATCGCGGTCGGGAATGCGATTGGAAAGAAGTTGTTCGTCACCGGCAACGTGGGCTTCTGCCTCAACAACAACCGGAACGCGTTCAGCGCCAAGAATATCGGCGCCAGCGTCGAATACCGGTTTGTCCGGGATCTGCGGCTGGTGGTCTCGGCCGAGCCGGTGCAAACCTGTTTCGGTCTCGGAGCAGAATCGCTCGCGGCCACTCGTCGCTACCAGTTCGGTACCGAGCTTCGCTGGGACCGGGACTACTAGGAGTGGGACGGGTTCTCCTGATTGCCAATCCGGTTGCCGCGCGGACCAATGACCCTGCGCGTCACCGAGTGGTGGAGTATCTCGGCCGCGAGGGGTGGCAGGTCGAGATGGCCGTGACCACCGGGCCGGACGATGCGCGGGCGCTGGCGAGCGAGGGCGTAGCCGCGGGCGTCGATGCCGTCGCGGTTTTCGGCGGTGACGGCACCTCGATGCAGGCGGCGGCAGCGCTGATCGGTACCGGCGTGCCGCTGGCGCTCATCCCGGGAGGCACCGGCAACCTGCTCGCCGGAAACCTCCGGATTCCGACCAATCCGGTGCGGGCCGCGCGGGCGCTGGTCCGCGGGAAGCGTCGGGTGATCGATCTGGGACGGGTGGTGCTTTCCGATGGAGACCACTACTTCGGAGTCGCCTGCGGCGCGGGGGTCGACGCGGCGGTGATGGGAGGGACCCAAACCGCCAACAAGCGGCGCTGGGGCATCGGCGCCTACTTCGCCAGCACCTTCCGGGTCCTCCCGACAATCAGGAGCGCTCTCTGCACCATAACAGTGGACGGAAGCTGCTTCGACGTCCAAGCCGCTCTGGTCCTGATCATGAACTGCGGCGAGATGATCCCGCCCCTGGTACGAGTCCGGCCCGAGATCAATCCGGAGGACGGCATTCTCGATCTGGTGGCCATCGCCGCGGACACGCCATGGGAGGGGATCCGTGGGCTGCTCCGGGTCGTCTTCGACGGCCGCCGCGAGGAAATCAGGGAGACTTCTTACATCCGCTATGCCCGCGGCAGCCGATTCACCGTAACGGCTTCCGAGCCAATGCCGGTGCAGTTCGACGGCGATCCGGTCGGCACCACGCCGCTCACCGCCGAGGTGATGCCCGGCGCGCTGACGGTGATGGTCCCGAGGGATTGACCGGTGAAATCGGGTCGTATTGCGCTCGGGAGCGACTGCCTACATTCTTGACAGACAATGACCGACTCCGTCCTCCTGATTCACGACGATAGCGGACTGCTCCGCAGTATCGGCGCCCGATTCGAGGAATCGGGCGCCGAGGTACTGCGGGAGCTCTCCGGCGACGCCGGCGCGGCCACGCTCGCGCGAGCCCATCCCGACGTTGTTTGCGTGGCGATGCACATCGCCGACGGGGCGGCTTCGCTGATGCAGAAGCTCGCGTCCGATCATGCGCTGGTGGTGGTCTTCGGCGAGCAGCTCGATCCTGCTGCCATCGCGCGGGTGATGACGGCGGGTGCGAGCCGCGTGGCCGATACCGCGCACGATCCGGAGCTCCTGTTCTCGGTGGCTCAGGGTGCCGCGGCGGAGGGACGCCGGCGGCGAGCGGCCGACCAGCAGTTCCGCGACGGGTCGCCCCGCTTCGGCTCGGACTCGCTGGGCAGCTCGCCGGCGCTGCGCCAGGTCTCCCATCAGATCGGCCTTCTGGCGCAGAGCGAGCGGACCACGCTCCTCATCACGGGCGAGGCCGGTGTCGGCAAGGCCTGGGCGGCCCGGGTCATTCACGATCTCGGCTCGCGCTCGGGGCGACCGTTTCTCTCGGTACGTCTCGGCGGGCGAAACCCGACCTATCTCGAGTCCTTGGTCTTCGGCCACGAAAAAGGAGCCTTCATCGAGGCCACCGAGCGCCGGCGCGGACTGCTCGAGCTCGCCGAGGGCGGCACCCTGCTGCTCCGGGAGATCGCGGATCTCCCGGTCGAGCTGCAGCCCAAGCTGCTCCGGGTCCTGGAGACCCGTACCTTCCGGAGGCTGGGCGGCACCCAGGACATCGCCGCGGACACCCGTCTCATGGTCACCACGCGTCGCGACCTTGCCGCCGAGGTGGACGCGGAGCGGTTCCGCCAGGATCTGTTCTATCGCCTGAGCGTGATGTCCCTGGCGATGCCGCCGCTCCGGGAGCGCTCGGCGGAAGACCGCGCGGGATTGATCGCGGCGATTCATGGCGAGCTCAAGGGCGTGCATCCCGAGGGACCGGCGGTTATTTCGCCCGAAGCGCTGGGCCGGCTCAACGAAAACGCCTGGCCCGGCAACATCCGCGAGATGGAAAACGTGCTGGAACGCAGCATGGTCATTGCGCGGGGGCAGATCGCCATGGGGGTGGAGCACCTCCCCGGAGAATTTCGCGCCCGCCCCGGCATCGGCGACCGCCGCCATACACCGATGAGCATCGACGATCTGGAGCGCCAGCACATCGAGCGGACCCTGCGATACCACGGTGGCAACCGGACCCGCGCCGCCAAGGAGCTGGGGATTTCCCGCGCGACGCTGATCAACAAGATCAAGCTCTACGGCCTGACCGACTAAGACGTAATGACCCTGCGACCCCGGAAGCCGGCGACCGATGTGATGGAGTGCCGCGCCTGCGGACGGGACGAGCGTGCGTCCGAGGGATATCCCTGTTCCCGCTGCGGCACCTTCATCTGCGTCATCTGCAACCTGCGCGGCGTTACGCTCTGCCGGAAGTGCTCGGTCGAAACCGGGGGCGGAACGACGAACGCGTGAAGCGCAAGCTCGTCCTCTTCGATATCGATGGCACCCTTCTCCTCTCCGCCGGCGCCGGCCGCCGTGCAATCCACTCGGCGTTGGGCGAACGGGGCGTCGACCTGGCACCGGTTTCCGGCGTCCGCTTCGACGGGAAGACCGATCCCCAGATCATCGTAGAGCTGCTCGCGGCCGCAGGAGATCCCGCGCCCGAAGAGCCGGTGCGGGTCGCCGAGCTGCTCGAGCTCTACATCTCCCACCTGGCGCGCGACCTGGCGGAACATGGCCACCGCTCCCTGGTGATGCCCGGGATCCCCGCGCTCCTCGATGCCCTCGAGGCGGACCAGGGAGTCGTGCTGGGGCTCCTCACCGGCAACGTGGTCACCGGCGCCCGGCTCAAGCTGGTCGCGGCCGGTCTCGACCCCGACCGGTTCGTCGTGGGGGCCTACGGCTCGGACCACCACCGACGCAGTGAACTGCCCCCCGTCGCCGCGCGGCGGGCCGAGCGGCATTTCGGGCGGATTCCCGAGGGCGCCGAGGTCGTGATCATCGGCGACACTCCGGCGGACGTGCACTGCGGTGAATGCATCGGCGCCCGCACCATCGCGGTGGCCACCGGCGGCTATACCGTGACCCAGCTCGCTGCGACAGGCGCCGACCGGGTGTTCGCCGATTTTGCGGACGTGGAGCAGGCCAGGGAGGCGATCCTATCCTAGAGCGCGAGGTCAAGGCGGTCGTGTCCGATCCGGAGCAGGTTCGCGAGCGGCTTCGCCAAGCCGGAGCTCGGCTCGGCTTCGCGGGGATGATGATCGACGTCCGGTACGACCGGAACGGCGAGCTCGCCTCGCGCGCCGAGGTGTTGCGGCTCAGGCTCTTTCGGGGCACCACCGACGTGCGCGCCATGATCGGCTGGAAGGGGCCGACATCGATCAGCCCCGAAGGGCTCAAGACAAGGCACGAGCTCGAATACGAAATCAGATCCGCGAGCGCTCCGCCTGAGGCGTTCCCCCAAGCGCTCGGTTATCAGCCGGTGCATACCATCGAGCGGTACGTTGAGTACTATCGCCTGGGAACCGCGGAGGCCCGGTTGGAGTGGTATCCGCGCATGGACACGTTGATCGAGATCGAGGGCGACGCGGAGGGGATCGACGCCGTCATCCGTGTGACGGGCCTTCCGCGGGATGGGTTCACTCCCGAGCCGCTCTCGGTGTTCGCCGGGCGGTATGCATCGCGGACCGGGGCCGAGCCGGCGATGACCCTCGCTGAGCTCGGTGCCGAACGACCCGGGTGGCCTGAGCGATGACCGTCCCGCCGGCGCTATCCTCCTTTCCGGAACTGGGTCCCTTCTTGGGCCATCTTGCGTCCCCGGATGCCCCGGACTCCCGCGACCCGGAGCTCGAGCCGGTGCGGCTCGGGATGCTCTCGGCGCTGTTCGAGCGGGCCGGCCGGGCCAGGGCGCTACTTGGGAGCGGAGACGCCGCCGGATCGCGCGCAGCGCTTTCGCGCGAGGCGTGGCTCGGGATCTGGGAAGAGGCGGTGGCGGGCGCCGCCGCCGCGTTACTGACCGGTGTGGAGCGGCGCCTCCGCGAGGTCGCCGCCATCTCCCGGATTGGGAAGCAGCCGGTCGCCGGCCTCCTGCCGACCATTGAGGATCGCCGAATACTCACCGCCCGCCTCGCCTCGGCTGGGCTCGGGCTGGAGCAGGCCACGCTCGAGCTGGCGAAGAGTTCCCCCGACTGGGACGAGTCCATCCGCCGCACCGCCGGGGAGCTCACCGGCGCATGGGATCAGCTGCTTGCCCTCTCGCAGCAGGAGCGGGGTTTCTGGGACCGGCGCATCGCCGACGTTCGCACCTGGCGGCGGCCCTGGCGCTCGCTGGTCCTGGCCGGCGCTGTGCTGCTCTTCCTGGCTATTTGGCTGGGCCTGGTGCTCGGCGGATACCTCCCGGTTCCCACCTTCCTTCGGCCTCTCACCGACTGGTACTGGAGTCTGCCTTGGCCGTGATTGGACTCGGCGTCGACCTGGTGGATGTCGAGGAGGCCGAGCGGCTGCTCGAGCGCTGGGGGGAACGCCTGCTCCGGCGGCTGCTCACCGCGGCCGAGCGCGAGTACGTGCTGGGGTTCGAGCGGCCGGCGCAATATCTGGCCGTTCGGCTCGCCGCGAAGGAGGCGGTCTACAAGGCGCTGCAGGCCTTGCCGGGTACTCGCGAGGTGCGCTGGCGTCACATCGAGGTGGTGCGGCGGCACGACGGACTTCCTTCGATACGGCTGCATGAGGAAGCAGCGCGACTCAGCGAGGCGGCCGGAGCGGTCCGCATTTCGCTTTCGCTCACCCACACCAAGCGCACCGCGGGAGCGGTCGCCCTGATCGAGCGGGACTGACTCCGGACCGTCTTTGAATTCCGAGTGCGCTACTCTACTATTCCGGCGATGCTCAAAGATTACTTGAGAATTGCTCTCATCTTCCTCGGAGCAGTCGCACCGGCCGTCGCCCAGGATCCCGCGGCCGCGGCCCGGAGGGTAGCCGCGACCGCACAGCTCGCTGCCGAGGAGTACCGGCTCGGTGTGAGCGGTGGACGGGTGGTCGCATCCGAAGAAGTGGCGGAGGCTCGGCTCTTCCTGGCCGAGGCGCGGCGCAACGTCGCCTGGCTCCCGGCCTCCACGGTGGGCCCGGTTTCGGCCTCGCTCGATACGCTGGACGCGATGGTAGCGCGCAGCGCGGACCCGGATTTGGTCTCCGACCGGGTGACCGCGATGCTCGCGGCAATGGGTCGCGAGTTCAAGATCATTTTCGACGAGATTCCGGCTGAGACACCCTCGCTGACGCGGGGCCGCGAGATCTACCAGACCACCTGCTCCGGCTGTCACGGGCTGGCCGGCTGGGGGGACGGACCCCTGGCGGTTGCCCTGAAGCCCAGGCCGGCAAATCTCGCCGACTCGGTGGCGCTGTCGGGCAGCTCTCCGCTCGACTTCTATCGCCGGATCACCGTCGGCGTTGCCGGCACGGCAATGGCTTCCTACGAGCGCATCCTCTCCACCGCCGACGGCTGGGCGGTGGCGCTGTACACCTCCTCGCTTCGGCTCCCCGCACCCGTCGGGGAGGCTCCCGCGGCGCTCCGCTCCTTCTCCGCCACCGCGCGTCTCAGTGATGCCGACATCAGGGCAGCTCTGGGCAAGGGAGCGAATGGCGCCCGGGTGGCCGCCGTGCGAACCGCGTCGGGTTCGGTTCCGGGTGGACCCGTGTCCGACCGGGTGTTTGCGACGGTGCGGGCCCAGCTCGATAGCGCCTACAACCTCGCCGTGGCGGGCCGCAAGGACGAAGCGCGCGGCACCGCCATGGACGCCTATGTCACCTTCGAGCAGGTCGAGCGGACGCTCCGGGTGAAGGATCCGTCGCTGACCGCGAGGATCGAGGCGGCCTTCTCGATTCTGCGGACCCGAGCCGGGTCCGGCGCCACGGCCTCCGAGCTTGCGAGGATCCGGCAGGACCTGGCCCGGGAGCTGGAAACCGCTGAACGCACCGTGGTGGACCAGCTTTCGCCGTCCAACCTCCTGGTCCAATCTTTCATCATCCTCATGCGTGAGGGTCTCGAGGCGATTCTGGTGATTGGCGCGCTGATGGCGTTCCTGGTCAGGACCGGGAACGGCCACCGTCGCCGCGACATCCATCTCGGCGTTGCGGCGGCCCTGGTGATGAGCCTGCTGCTGGCGGCGGCGCTCGAGACGGTGTTTGCGCTGACCCGCTCCCACCAGGAGCGCCTCGAAGGCGCCGTGCTGATGCTCGCCACGGGTACCCTGTTCTATGTGAGCTACTGGCTGCTGTCCAAGATGGAAGTGGCCAAGTGGAATCGCTTCGTGAAGGGCAAAGTGCAGGACGCCCTGACCCGGGGCTCCGCCTTCGCGCTGGCGTCGGTCGCGTTCCTGGCGGTGTTCCGTGAAGGGTTCGAGACCGTGCTCTTCTACAAGGCGCTGGCGGTGTCGGGCGGTCCGGGCGCGTGGGCACCGGTGCTGGCGGGGATTGCGGCGGGCGGCCTGGCACTCGCCGCGGTGTATCTGGGCATCAACCGGTTCGGGGTACGGCTCCCGCTCAAGCCGCTGTTCGGCGTGACCAGCGCGTTGCTCTACTACATGGCGTTCGTCTTCGCGGGGAAGGGCATTGCCGAACTGCAGGAGTCCGGCGTGATATCGTTGACGCCGGTGGGCTGGGCTCCGCGCTTTCCCGCCATGGGCATCTATCCGACGGTGGAGTCGTTGGGATTGCAGGCGCTGCTGGTGCTGCTCGCGCTCGTAGCGCTGGTCTGGACCTTCCTGATCGAGCCCCGCCAGCTCCGACCGACCCAGGTGCTGGTGCCCGAACCGGAGCCGCTGCAGCGTCGCTCTACCGAGTTGCCGGTTCGCGACGCCACCCTGTTACGCTCGCTCGACCGGATCGAGACGGATTTGAAGGAGGTTCGCTCCGAGCTGGAGCGAATGCGGGAGACGGTGAGGCCGGAGGGCAAGGTCGGGGAGCGGGGAGCAGGGAGCGGTGAGCGGTAGTTCCCGCTCCCCGCTCACCGCTTCCCTTTCTCCAGGTATTCCCCCGCCGGCACCAGGTCAGACCGCTTCCATCGCGAATACAAAACGGCCCCGGAAACCATCAGCCCGATCGCTACGAGCTGTGCCACGGTGATGCCCTCGCCGATGCGGTCTTCCTTGGCGCGGACGAACTCGATCAGGAACCGCTCGGCGCCGGCCAGCATCAGGTAGATGCTGAACAACCAGCCGGTGGCGTGCCTGTGGTTCCGGAGCCGCCACAGCAGCATGAACACCCCGATCATCAGCACCGCTTCGTAGATCTGGGTGGGATGTACCGCGAGGACCGCATCGGCCGGCGTTCCCGGCGCCAGCGTGACGCCGAACTCTCGTGAGAGCGCATCGGCGGTGGTGGGCGGCAAGCCCTGCGGGAACTTGACGCCCCAGGGCAGGGAGGTGGGACGGCCATAGTCGTCGCCCACCAGGAAACAGCCGATCCGGCCCAGCGCGTAGGCGGCCGGCAGGGCGGGGGCGGCCAGGTCCAGGGTCCAGCGCAGCGGCACCTTGAGCCGCCGGCTGTTCAGCAGCACCGCCACCACACCGCCGATGAATCCGCCATACCAGACCAGGCCGCCGCGGCTGAACAGCGCCCCGGGATCGCCGACCTCGACCACGTACCAGAGCTTGGCGCCCAGAATGCCGCCGATCACCGCGGCGACAGTCATGTCCGCGGCGTAATCGTGATTCCAGCCGCGGCGGCGCAGCTCGCGGTCCATCAGCCAGCCGCCCACGAGGAAGCCGACCATCATCATCACCCCGTAGCCGGTGATGTTGAGGGGGCCGATATGGAGATTCAGGGGATAGACGGTCGTCATACGCGTAAAATAACCGGTTGAGTGCCCGGAATCGGGCCCCGATCGAACGGTTCCAGGTCCAGCCCCGAGCGCTCGCCGCGCGACAAGCGCCACGCCCCGGCGGCCGCGATCATGGCCGCATTGTCCGTATTGAACCGGGGCGACGCCACGACGACGCGTCCCCACCCGGCCACCCGCTCCTCGAGGGCCACCCGCAGCGCCTGGTTGCAGGCCACGCCGCCTACGATGACCGCGGTCTCCCGCCCCGCTTCCTCCAGCGCCCGGACGGTCTTGGTGACCAGCACGTCCACCGCCGCATCCTGAAAATCGCGCGCCAGGTCGGCGCGGTCCGCCTCCAGGTTGGGCGAGCCACGTACTGCGCGTAGCACCGCCGTCTTGAGGCCGCTGAAGGAAAAGTCGAAGCCCTGGCGCATCATCGGGCGGGGAAAATTGAAGCGGCCTGGATGGCCTTCCCGGGCGAGCCGTTCGATGGCTGCACCGGCGGGGTAGCCGAGCCCGAGCAGCGTGCCCACCTTGTCGAAGGCTTCGCCCGCCGCGTCGTCGAGCGTCTGTCCCAGCAGGCGATAGTCTCCCCACCCGCCCACATCGAGCAGCATGGTGTGGCCGCCGCTCACCAGGAGCGCGATGAACGGGGGCTCGAGGTCGGGGTGCTCGAGCCGCGGTGCGAAGAGGTGGCCCTCGTGGTGGTGGACTCCGATCAGCGGTTTGCCGAGACCCATGGCCAGGCCCTTGGCGTACATGAGGCCCACCAGCAGCGCGCCGATCAGGCCGGGCCCCGCGGTGACCGCGATCCCGTCGAGTTGGCTCGGCCCGATCCCGGCTTCGGCGAGCGCGCGATCGACGACCGGACCGATGGTGCGGAGGTGCTCCCGGCCGGCCAGCTCCGGCACCACGCCGCCGAAGACCCGGTGGATGTCCTGGGAGAGAATGACGAGGCTGTCGACCACGAGACGGCCGTCTTCGGTTCGGAGGACGGCCGCGGAAGTCTCATCGCAGCTCGTCTCGATGCCCAGGGTGCGGCTACTCGCCACCGAGCAGACTGGCCACGACGAGCTGGTTACCCTTCGAGCTCCAGGGATGCTCGCCGATGACTTTTTTCACGATGATGCCCTTCTTATTGAGCAAAAAGCTCTCCGGCACGCCGGTGGTCTGGAAGACCCGCTGGATGTCGCCGCTCCGGTCCTGGAGGACGTCGAAGGTCAGCCCGTATTCCTTCACGAACCGCCGCACATCTTCAGTGCTGCCCTCGTCGATGCTGATCGCGATGATCCGGAGGCCCTTGGGACCCAGCTCCTTGTAGAGCTTCTCCATCGCGGGCATTTCGGCTCGGCAGGGGATGCACCAGGTGGCCCAGATGTTGACCAGGGTAACCTGGCCTTCGGTCGACGCGTGCAGCGACACCGAGTCGCCATTTTGAACGTCGACCGCGGTGAAGTTCGGCGCCCGCTTGCCGATTTCCACGCCTTCGAGCTGGGGCCCGAACTTGACCAGCGCCACGGCGCCGAGCCCGAGCCCCACGACGATGGCACCCACCATGGTCCATTGCTTCGACATTCGCCGCCTCCTCAGACCCCTATTGTGCAGGCCAGCTTGAGCCGCTTCACCGCGCCGCCCGGATCGGGCTCGCCGAAGACCGCCGTGCCCGCGACGAAGGTGTCGGCGCCGGCCTGCCATGCCCGACGGATCGTCGCGGTGGTGATGCCGCCATCCACCTCCAGCACCGCCTTGCTTCCGACCCCATCCAGCAGTTCGCGTACCCGGCGGATCTTCCCGGTGGCTGCTTCAATGTAACGTTGGCCCCCGAAGCCCGGGTTCACCGACATCACCAGTACCAGGTCGAGATCGTTCACCACATCCTCGATCAATGTGATCGGCGTCGCCGGGTTGAGCGCGAGCCCCGCCTTCATCTCTCGCTCCCTCACCCGGGCCAGCTGCCGCTGCACATGGATGGTGGCCTCGGGGTGAAAGGTAAAGACCGCGGCGCCGGCATCGGCAAAGGCATCCACGTAGTTCTCCGGCTCCGTCACCATGAGGTGGACGTCCAGGGGAAGGTTGCTGAGCTTCTTGAGCGCCTGGATCAGGGGCGCGCCAAAGGTCAGGTTGGGCACGAACCGGCCGTCCATGACGTCCACGTGGATCCATTCGGCCCCGCCCGACTCGATCTCGGCGACCTGGTCCTTGAGCCGGCCCAGATCGGCGGAGAGAATGGATGGCGCGATGCGGACGGTCACGGGCGCTCCGGGTTCGGGCTCAATTGCTGATCACCAGACTGACCCGGCCTTCATGGGGACTGAACACTCCGGCAGAGGGCCGCTGCTCCAAAACAATTCCGGGCGGATTGCGCTGGCGCTTCTGGGTGGTGACAGTGCCGATCCGAAGTCCGGCCGCCTCCAGCCGCTGGCGCGCGTCCTCTTGCTTCAAGCCCATCACGTCGGGCACCCTGATATCCGCCGGCCCCTTGCTCACCAGCAGATCTACCGACGATCCCGGCTGGTGGGTGGTGCCGATGGCCGGCCGGGTGCCGATGATCAGCCCCGGCTCGGATGAGCTGGGGATCGAGTCGATGCCTCCGACGCGGAGCCCGGCAGCGTCCATGACCTGGCGGGCCTGATCCAGGTCGAAGGAAAACACGTCCGGCACCGCTACCGGGCCGGGGCCGCTGCTCATCGTGAGGCGAACCACGGTGCCGGCGGGGAGCGACGTCTCCGGTGGCGGGTCTTGCCAGACGACGTGCCCTGCAGGAATGACGGGATCAGTCTCTTCGTCTTCCACCTTGTACCGGAAACCCTGCTCGCTCAGCTCCTTCTCGGCCTGCGCGCGCGGAAGGCCGAGCACCCGGGTCACCTGCCGCTCCCGCGCAATCAGTGGAGCGGGGTAAGCCACGCACGTGACCATATACCCGGCCAGCACCGCCGCGCCGAGGAGGACCCCGATTCGCAATCGGTCGCGCCCCTGGACCGTCGTGGGCCAAAGTCCTCTGACCCGGGCCCAGAAGCGGGCCCACACCGGGGGAGATGACACGTCAGCCCACCCTCAGAAGCCGGGCCGCGTACGCCCCGTCGGTCCCGTGGCGCTGGGGGAGCAGCATCAAATCCCCCGCGGGAGTAAGGAGCTCCCCAGGCACCGTCGAGGACGGCTCACGCCGGAATCGCGCATCGCTCGCGAGCAGGGCCTCGATTTGCACTTCGTTCTCCTCGGGTTCCAGGGAACAGGTGGAGAAAAATAACCGCCCGCCCGGCCGGACTGCTTCAGTCAGCGCCCGGAGGAGCCGCCCACCCTGCCCCGCCAGCTCGGCCAGCGCGGCTTCGGAAACCCGCCATCGCGCGTCGGGGTGGCGGGCAAACGCCCCGGTACCGAGGCAGGGCGCATCCAGGAGGACCGAATCCAATGGCCGAATTGCGGGTGCCTCGGCGTCCGCCACCAGCACGGCGGCCGGCCCGGCGGCGGCGCGATCGAGATTCTCCCGAAGCCGCCGGGCTCGCGCGTGGCGGAGGTCGCCCGCGGCCACGAATCCGGCCTGCGCCGAGAGGGCGATGGCCTTGCCCCCGGGGGCCGCGCAGGCGTCGAATATCGGTGTGCCGACCGGAACGTTGAAATAGCGGACCACCAGCGCCGGTGCCGGATCCTGGACGTAGCAGGACCCCGAGGCAAATCCGGGCAGTTCCTGGGGCCTCCGTCCGGTAACCACGAGGCCGGCGTTGAAGGGCGCCGGTCGCCAGGCAATGTTCTGCTGGTCCAGACCGGCGATCACCGCCTCGAGGCTCCAGCGGGCCGGCTGGATCACCAGGGCCGGGCGAGTGTTGTTGGCCATGAGGAGCTCCCTGGTTTCCTCGGGGCCAAAGCGCGCCAGCCACCGCGCCACCAGCCAGGCGGGGTGGGAATACTCCATGGCGAGGGATTCGGCAGTCGGGACTCCGACCGCGGCACCGGATTCCGGACTCCGGTCTCCTGAATCCTGCTCCGCCACCTTCCGCAGCACAGCATTGATGAACCCGCCCACGCGGGCCCCCGCGATGCGACGGCCCAGCGTCACCGCGGTATCCACCGCGGCGTGGGCGGGCACTCGCTTCAGGAACAGAAGCTGATAGGCGCCGAGTCTCAGGATGTCGAGCAGGTCGTCGCGAACGCCGTCCACGCCGCCGGTTACGTGAGGCGCGATGGCCTGGTCGAGCGGAGTGCGGTGGCGGAGCACCCCCGCCGCAAGCTCGTGGGCCAGCCGCTTGTCGTCATCGGGCAGACCGGCCAGCGCGCGCTCGAGCGCGCGGTCGAAGGGAACCTCGTGGCGGATATCGTGCAGAACGCGCCAGGCGGCGGCGCGGGGAGGAAGACCGGGGGACGCCCCCTGGCTCAACCCGCCATGCCCCGGGTCGGCGAGGACGGAGCCGCTACTTCCCGCCGGGGCATCCGGCCCGCGAGGAATGCGAGCCTACCGGCATCGGTGGCGTAGCGCATCGCCTCAGCCATCGCGACCGGGTCGGTGGCCTCGGCCAGGGCGGTATTCATGAGGATCCCGTCCACTCCCTGCTCCATCACCAGGCAGGCGTCGGACGCAGTGCCCACCCCGGCGTCGACGATGACGGGCACGGTGAGGCGGCGTTTGATGGTGCGGATCGAGTAGGGATTGAGCAGGCCGAGCCCGCTCCCGATCGGCGAGGCGAGCGGCATTACCGCGGCGCAGCCGATTTCTTCGAGCCGCAGCGCCGTGATCAGATCGTCGTTGGTGTAGGCCAGCACCTTGAAGCCGTCGGCGACGAGCTCCCGCGCCGCGACCAGCAGCCCTGCGACGTCGGGAAGCAGGGTCTCCTTGTCGCCGATGACCTCGAGCTTGACGAAGTCGTTGAATCCCGCCGCGCGCCCCAGCCTCGCATATCGAACTGCTTCGTCGGCCGAATAGCAGCCCGCGGTATTGGCCAGCAGAAAATACTTCGCCGGATCGAGGTGATGGAGGATGCCGGCTTCCTTGCTCCGGTCGAGATCCACCCGCCGTACCGCCACGGTGACGCACTCGGCGCCGGAGGCTTCGATGGCGGCGATCATGAACGCGTTGCCTGCGTACTTGCCGGTACCGACGAAGAGCCGGGACCGGAAGGTGTGCCCGCCGATGATCAGCGGACGGTCCGGCGCGTCACTCATGTCACCCGCCTCCGACAAAGTGCACCAGCTCCACCTGATCGCCCTCGCCCAGCGGGGTCTCCGCCAGCTCGGGGCGTCTCACGATGCGGCGATTGAGTTCGACCACCACCGCGCGCGGGTCGAGCTGGAGCACGGCCAGGAGCCCAGCGGCGGTGAGCGGGCCATCAACACGCTTCGGTTCGCCGTTTACGACCAGGTCCATGCTCACGCCTCCGAGGTCCAGGGCGCCACCAGCGCCAGCGCCGCCGCGGCGGGATCGGGGGCTTCCCAGAGCGCCGTGATCGCCGCGGCGCCCCACGCACCCGCCTGCTTCACGTCGCTCGCCCGCTCCACCGTTATGCCGCCGATCGCCACCACTGGAGCGCCCAGAGCGCAGAGCTCCGCGAGCCAGGGAAGCCCCCGGGCCGGCCGCCCGGGGTGAGACGAGGTCTCGAACACGTTGCCTGCCACCAGATAGTCCGCACCCTCCGCGATGGCGGTCTGCGCCTCTTCGCGGCTGTGGACCGAGACTCCGATCCATCCTTTCAAGAGCACTAACCGAGCCTCGCGGGGCGCAAGGTCTTCCCGCCGGAGCTGCACGCCGTGCGCGCCCACCGCGCGGGCGAGGTCGGGCCGGCTATGCACGACCACTGCGGCCTCGGCGGGCCGGGCCAGGGAGGTGACGCGCTCGGCAAAGGCGGCGAGCTGCGCGGTGGTTCCGCCCGGAGCACGCACCACCAGGGCGGCCGCCGGGCCGAGCGCTGCCACCGCCGCGGCACGCACTCCGAAATCGGCGGCACGGCAGATAGTATCGGTGGTTACCGCAAAGAGACGCGGCAACGGCCTCATTCGAACACCCGGCCCGCCTCGGCTCTCCGACCACGAGCCCAGTCCCGCGCCGGCATCCGTGCTTTCCCCGCAGGTTTGACCTCCTCAATCTGGACCGCGCCCCGCCCCGTGGCCACCGTGAGCGCCGGCGACACGGCCAGCACCTCGCCCGGCATGCCGGTGCCCGGAACGACGTGGGCTCCGAACACCTTGATCTCCAGCCCGTCGAGAGTGCTCCATGCCCCCGGCTGCGGATCGAAGGCGCGGATTCCACGGCTCACCGCGTCGGCATCGCTGTTCCAGGCGACCCGGGCGAGGCCACGATCAATCTTGGGGGCGTAGGAGGCGCGCGATTCATCCTGCGGCACGGGCGCAAGCCCGCCGAGCCGCATGAGCGCCAGCGCCTCGACCAGGGTATCGGCCCCGAGCGCAGCGAGCCGGTCGGTCAGGGTCCCGGCGGTTTCCGCCGGGCCGATCGGGAGGGCGCTCTGGTGCAGGACCGGGCCGGTATCCATGCCCGGCTCCATCGCCATAATGGAAATACCGGTTTCGGCGTCGCCCCCGTGAATGGCCCAGTTGATCGGCGCGGCGCCGCGTAACCTGGGCAGCAACGAGGCGTGAACGTTTATCATGCCGCGGGACGGAAGCGAGAGCAGGTCGGGCCGGAGGATATGCCCGTATGCCACCACCACGCCGATCTCGGGGTGCCAGTGCCGGAGCGCGGCGAGGAATACGTCGCCTCGGGGCCGGTCGGGCTGCAGCACCGGCAGGCCGTGGCGGAGCGCGGCCTGCTTGACGGGGGGGGGCACCAGGGTAGAGCGGGAGCGGCCGTGCGGCTTGTCGGGCTGGGTGACGACGCCGACGACCTGGGCGCGCTCGGCGAGGAGCGCCTCGAGGCTCGGCACCGCAAACTCGGGGGTGCCGAAGAAGACGATGCGCATTACTCCGGCCGCGCGTGCTCCGGGCGGATGGTCTTGATGACGCCCTCCCCGCGATGCTCCTTTTTCCACCGGGCCACCAGCAGTTGCCGCTTGAGAGCGCCCAGGTGGTCGATGAACAGGATGCCGTCCAGGTGATCTACCTCATGCTGGATGGCCCGGGCCAGGAGGCCGCTCGCCTCCTTGCGGTACGGCGTGCCATCCCGGCCCACCGCTTCCAGGATGATGCGCTCCGGGCGGGTGACATCTCCATACGCCTCGGGAATGGACAGGCATCCCTCCTCGGCCCGGTCGCGCCCCTCCGCGCTCACGATCACCGGATTGACCATGACGAGGCGCTCGGCTTCGACGCCCACCACCGCGACGCGGGTGGCTACGCCCACCTGGTTGGCCGCAAGACCCACCCCTTTGGCGGCGTCCATGGTCTCGAACAGGTCGTCGATGAATCGACGCACCTCGGCGTCCACTTCGGACACCTCGGCGCTCTGCTGGCGGAGAACCGGCGAGCCCAGCAGGTGAAGGTCGCGAACCGCCACGCTACGCCGTCGGAGAGACGTTCTCGCCGACCCGGACGATCCGCCCCCGCTCCACCACCAGCGTCGAGGTGCCGCTCTCGACGGTGACCCGGTCTTCCTTGATGTCCTTCACCTTGCCGATGATGCCGCCCGCGGTGGTGATCTCGTCGCCCTTCTTGAGGCTGCCCAGCAGGTTGGCGTGCTTTTTTCGGGCCACCGACTGGGGCCGAATCAGCAGGAAGTAGAAGATCAGGATGATCGCGCCGAACTGAAACAGCAGGATGCCGAGCTGACTGCCTCCGCTTCCTCCGGCCGGGGACATCAAGCTTGCGAGCAGGGTGTTCATGCTTCCTCTTTTGCGTGGTAGCTCCGGAGCCACTCGCGGCTCCAGCGGTCGAAATTCTGCACCAGGATCGCGGCACGGGCCAGTTCGCCGACCCGGATCAGGTACCGCACGTTATGCAGCGAAACCAGCCGCAACCCGAGAATATCTCCCGCCACGAACAGGTGGCGCAGGTACCCGCGGGAGAATCGCGCGCAGGTGGCGCAGTCGCACTCGGGGTCCAGCGGTCGCTCGTCGGTGCGATGCGACGCCTTGCGGATGTTGACCCGGCCGGCCGAGGTCCAGGCGCTGCCGTGGCGGCCATTCCGGGTCGCGGCGACGCAGTCGAACAGGTCGACGCCGCGCGCGATTCCTTCGACCAAGTCGTCGGGAAATCCGACGCCCATAAGATAACGGGGACAGTCCCGGGGGAGCGCGCCGGCCAGTGACTCCAGCACCCGATGCATGACCGGCTTGGGCTCGCCGACCGAGAGGCCGCCGATGGCGGTGCCGCTCCAGGGGCCGCGCTCGAGCGTGCCCTCGATCGAGCGAAGCCGGAGGTCGTCATGCGACCCCCCTTGGACTATCGGCCACAGGGTTTGACGGGAAGAGTCTTCTTCCCGTCCTCCCGTCGTCCCGGCCTCCCGTCGGTCCGCCAGCTCAGCGTGCCTCGCCTTGCACCGCGTCAGCCACTGCAGGGTCCGCTCCATCCCCTCCTCGGCCAGATCCCGGGACGCCTGGCCCGGCACCACGTGGTCGAAGGCCATCGCAACGTCGGCGCCCAGCGCCCACTGGACGTCCATCGACGATTCGGGCGTCAGGATGCGTACCGACCCGTCGATATGGCTGGTGAATTCGACCCCCTCCTCGCCGATGGTGCGGAGGCCCGCGAGCGAGAAGACCTGGAAGCCTCCCGAGTCGGTCAGCATGGGCCGTTTCCAGGAGGAAAAGCGGTGCAGGCCTCCCAGCGCGCGGATGACCTGTTCTCCGGGGCGGAGATGCAGATGATAGGTATTGCCCAGGATGATCTGTGCGCCCGCCTGCTCCACTTCTTCGGGGTGAAGGCCGCGCACGGTGCCGTAGGTGCCCACCGGCATGAAGGCGGGCGTGAGGACCGGGCCATGGGGAAGCTGAAGTGTCCCGGCACGGGCCTCGCCGTCGGTTGCCTCGAGGCGATACTCGAACATCAGATGATCGCCATCGCGTCGCCGTAGCTGTAGAAGCGATAGCGCGCCTGCACCGCGATCCGATAGGCCGCCATGGTCGCCTCGTAACCCGCGAACGCGGCCACCAGCATGAGGAGTGTAGACCTCGGCAGATGAAAATTTGTGATGAGGCGGTCCACCACCTGGAACTGGTAGCCCGGAGTGATCATCAGCCTGGTCTCGCCGGCACCCGGCGCCACGGTCTGGCCTCCCTGAGCCGCCGACTCGAGCGCCCGGACCACCGTGGTGCCCACCGCCCACAATGCGCCGCCGCGAAGCCTCGTGGCCGCGATCGCATCCGCCACCGCGTGGGGAATCTCGAATCGCTCCGGGTGCATCGGGTGGCGGGTAAAGTCCTCGTCCTCCACCGGCTTGAAGGTGCCCGGGCCCACCTCGAGATCGAGCCGCGTGACATGCGCGCCGCCTTCCTCGAGGCGCTGCAGCAACTCGGGGGTGAAGTGGAGGCCCGCCGTCGGTGCCGCCACGCTCCCCTCGCGCTCGGCGAAGACGGTCTGGTAGCGAACGTCGTCGTCGGGCGTCGGGTCGCGAGCGATGTAGGGCGGCAGCGGCAGGCGACCCACGCGGTCCATCGTTTCTTCCGCGGTGGCGCCATGAAACCGGACCCGCCGGTAGCCGTCGGGCAGCTCCTCGACGGTCTCGATCTCGATCCCCTCACCCAGGTCGATGCGCTTGCCCGGCCTGAGCGCGCTGCCCGGCTTGCCCATTGCGACCCAGGTCCGATCGGCGGCGGGGTGGAGCAGCAATACCTCCGCCGGCGCCCCGGACGGACGGCGTCCGATCAGGCGGGCATGACGCACCTTGGTGGAGTTGAGGACCAGAAGATCGCCGGGAGGAATGAGCTCGAGGAGGTCGGAGAAGCGACCGGACGACGGGACGACGGGACGACGGGAACCTGGCTCCCGTCCTCCCGTCCTCCCGCCGTCCCGTCTCAGGACCAGCAGCCGGCTCTCCCCCCGCGCCGCGGACGGCGTTTGTGCGATCAGCTCCGGGGGCAGCTCATAGTCGAAATCGGAGGTGCGAAGGGACACTGCCAGATCACCCATCGAACAGCGCGGCCTGGCCTCCCGCTGGCGGCGGGGTGATTCCGAAGCGGCGGTAGGCGTTGGCGGTGGCCATGCGGCCTCGCTGGGTCCGCTCGATGAAGCCCTGTTGGAGGAGATAGGGCTCGTAGACCTCTTCGAGCGTTCCGGCGTCTTCGCCCACCGCGGCGGCGATGGTACCGAGGCCCACCGGGCCGCCACCGAACTTCTCGATGATGGTGGTGAGGATCCGCGCGTCCATGTCGTCGAGCCCGAATTCATCCACGTTGAGCCGCGCCAGCGCATCGGCCGCGACCGGCGCGGTGATGACGCCATCGGCCTTTACCTGGGCGTAGTCGCGTATCCGGCGGAGCAGCCGGTTGGCGATGCGCGGTGTGCCGCGGCTCCGCCGGGCGATCTCCACTGCGCCCTCGGGTTCGATAGCCACCTTGAGGATCCCCGCCGACCGGTTGACGATGCGCGCCAGCTCCTCGGGAGGGTAGAAGCTGAGCCGTTCTACGATGCCGAACCGGGCCCGCATTGGCGGGGTGAGCTGACCGAACCGTGTCGTGGCCCCGACCAGGGTGAAGGGCTCGAGGTTCATCGGGATGGTCTGCGCATTGGGCCCGTCGGCGATCCGCACGTCGACCCGGAAGTCTTCCATCGCCGGGTAGAGGAATTCCTCGAGCTGAGGCCGGAGCCGGTGGATTTCGTCGATGAAGAGGATGTCGCCCTTGCCGAGCCCGGTGAGCAGCCCCACCAGATCGCCGGGCTTTTCGAGCACCGGGCCGGACGAAGTGCGGAGCTGCACGCCCATCTCCCGCGCGAGCAACACCGCCAGCGTCGTCTTGCCGAGTCCGGGCGGCCCGAAGAAGAGGATATGGTCGAGCTGGTCGCCCCGGCCCTTGGCGGCGTCGATGGCAATCTGGAGCTGCGCTTTGAGCAGCGCCTGCCCCACGAACTCGTCGAGCCGGGACGGCCGCAGCGCCGCCTCGGCGCCGCCCTCATCGGGCAGCGCCGCCGGCGTGGTGACTTCGATCCGGCTCAGAGCGCGCTCGCCTTCCAGCGCACCGGGCGCATCCCGGGGGTGATCTCATGCCTGGCGTGGCAGGAGACGCACTTGTCGATGACCTTGGTGGTCCCCGCGGGAACGAACTTCCGGTTGGTGGAGCCACAGCGGGTGCATTGCCACTCGGCGGTGACGTGCGGGCTGCTGGACACGGCGATCATCCCCGTCCTCCTCGTGGGGTAGTGAGGTGCTGCAGGGCCCGCCGGACCAGCACGGCCACGTCGTCGGTCCGGCCTTCGGCCAGCACCGCGCGGACCGCCTCGTCGGCGGTGGGCTGCGGGTAGCCGAGGGCCAGGAGCGCCTTCGCGGCTTCATCGGCCGGCCGACCCCGGCCCGGCGCGGGAGAAATGGCCAGGTCGCTGAACCGATCCGACAATTCCACGATCAGTTTCTCGGCGCGCTTTTTTCCGATGCCGTTCACGGTGCTGAGCGCCGCCACGTCCTTGCCCTGAATGCTGCGCACCGCGCGCTCCGGCCCCAGGGTGGAAAGAATGGCCAGGGCCAGCCTGGGCCCGAGGCCGGTCGCGCCGAGCAGACGCTGGAAGATCGCCCGCTCGACCACCGAGTCGAAGCCGTACAGCGTCCAGGCGTCTTCCCGGATCACCAGCTCGGTGTAGAGCTGGCAGCGCGCGCCCAGGGCGGGCAGGCGCTCGAACACGCCCAGCGGAACCGACACCTCGTAGCCGACACCGCCGTCGGTCTGAATCAGGACCGCCTCGCCCTGGCGATCGGCCAGGACGCCCGCCACGGTGGCGATCATCGTCCGGCTCCCAGGCGGGCCGCGGTGAAGAAATGGGTCAGCGCCACCGCCACCGCGTCGGCGGCATCGGCCGGAGCGGGCGGCGCTTCGAGTTTCAGCAGCTTCGCGACCATGTATCCCACCTGAGGCTTGAGCGCCGCGCCACGTCCCACCACGGTCTTCTTCACCAGCGCCGGCGAGTACTCGGTGACCAGTATGCCCGCCTCAGCTCCCGCCAGGAGAATAACTCCCCGCGCGTGGCCCAGGACCACGGTGGTGCGCACGTTGGTGGCGTAGAAGATGCCCTCGACCGCCAGCACATCGGGGCGGTGCCGCTCGAGCAGCTCGGTGAGCCCCTCATGGATGATTTGAAGCCGCCGGGAGAGCGAGTCTCGAGGACCCGTCCGAATGATGCCGCATTCGACCAGCCGAAGTACCCGGTCGGCGTCGCGGGGTCGCTCCACCACGCCGTAGCCGACCGTCGCGGTGCCCGGGTCGATGCCCAGCACCTTCATCGGCGGATCGCGATCAGGCCTCTGCCTCGGCGAGCGTCGCGGCGTCGATGTCGAAGTTCGAAAACACCTTCGAAACGTCCTCCAGATCCTCCAGGACTTCCATCAGCTTGAGCAATTTCGACGCGTCGACGCCCTCGACCTTGACGGTGTTCCTGGGCACCATGGCGAGCTCGGCGGACTCGACGATGTATTTCTTGGCCTTGAGCGCGTCCTGCACCGCGTGGAACGTGCCGGGGAGTGTGCTCACGACGTATTGCTCGCCGTCCCTGAGGAAGTCTTCCGCCCCCGCCTCCAGCGCGTCTTCGAGCGCCTGATCTTCCGAATACCGCTCGGCGTCGAGGTAAATCTGACCCTTCCGCTCGAACATCCACGCCACCGAGTTGGTCGCGCCGAGATTGCCGTTATTGCGGCTGAAGGCGTGTCGCACCTCGGCTACGGTGCGGTTGGGGTTGTCAGTGGTGGCCTCGATCATGATGGCCGCACCGCCGGGTCCATACCCTTCGTAGGCCACCTCTTCGTAGGTCTCGCCCTCGAGCTCGCCGGTGCCCTTCTTGATGGCGCGCTCGATGTTGTCGTTAGGGCAATTGACCGCCTTGGCGGCGTCAATGGCGGTCCGGAGGCGGGCGTTGCCGCCGGGATCGCCGCCGCCGGCCTTGGCGGCGACGATGACATCCCGGACGCGCTTGGCCCAAACCGCCGAACGCTTATTGTCGGTGGCGGCCTTTTTGTGCTTGATCTGCTTCCATTTACTGTGGCCGGCCATCGTCCTGCTCCCGTTGTCGTTCAGGGGGTGAATAATGGCAGCGGGAGAGGGTTCCGGCAATTCGGTGCGCCTCAGCTGTCCTCTCGGACGCGTTGCGACGCGCTGCGGGCGGCCCGGCTCAGCACCTCCGCGGCATCGCTGCCCAGCGCCTCACGCGCCGGCGCCACCAGGAGCTGGAGCACCTGGCCGGCCTTCTCGGGGCGCGGCTCATTCAGCTCGGCCAGCGCCGTGACCAGTGCGCGGCGGAGTTGCGCCGGCAGGCTCAGGCTCGATAGCCGCCGCTCCAGCGCCGCCACCCGCCGCTTGACCCCCCGTTCGGTCTGGGACGGCGTCAGCAGCAGGTCCTCCGCCACCCGCAGTGTGAGCCAGAGCGCGAAGACTCCCTCGCGGCGGGGTCCTCGGGGGGTTTCGCCCATGAGCTTGACCAGCGCCGCGCCTCCGGGGCTCAGCAGGCTCATCGCGGCAGCCTTCGCAGGGCTTCCAGAACGTCCTCCGGCGTCAGGTCTTGCATGCAGCGGTGGTGTACCTCCGGGCATTTGGGGCCGCCGTGCGAGGTACAGGGCCGGCAGTAGAGCTCCCGTTCCAGCACCGTCGCCTTGGCATGATAGGGGAAAAAGCCGAACGGCTCGACGGTAGGTCCGAATAGCGCCACGACTGGCGTGCCGACGGCCGAGGCCAGGTGCATCACCCCGGTATCTCCCGACACCAGGGCGCGGGACCGCTTGAGCAACGCCGCCGAGCCGGGCAGGTCGAACTCGCCGGCGGCGCGCACGGCGCGCTCGGCTCCCGCTACGGCTACCGCATCCCCCACCTCCCGATCTTCCGCGCCGCCCACCACCACCACGTCGTTGCCGTTCTCCACCAGGCGGCGCACCAGCGCGGTCCAGTGGTGAAGGGGCCACCGCTTGGTGAAGTGGGCCGCCCCCGGCGCTACGGCGATCAGCTGTCGGACGGCGCCGATCCCGTGTGCGGCGAGAAACACTTCCGCGGCACGGAGCGTGGGGCGGGGCAGAAACATTTCGAGCGAGCCCTCGTCGGGCTCGACATCGAGGCCACGGGCGGCGTCGAAGTAGCGCTCCGCCACCGGCCGGTGGTCGCGATAGACCTCCCGTTGGGTCCGAATCAACACTGCTCGCGCCACCCGGTGCTTGGGGTAGGTCTCCCAGCGACCTCCCACGTAACGGCGGAGCGCCAAGCTTCGCAGGCTGCCGTGCAGGTCCAGCAGGTGGCTGAATCCGCGTCCCTTGAGCTGCCGCCCCAATGCCGCGAGGGACTGGGTTTCGTCCCAGCCGATGACCTCGGTGACGCGCGGATTGTGGGCCAGGAGAGGCGCGAAAGCCGCCTTGGTGACCACGGTGATCCGCGCGTCGGGATGGCGGCGGCGCAGAGCGCGCAGCAGCGGCGTCATGAGGAGAACATCTCCGATGGCGCTGAAGCGGACGATGAGGATGTCGGGCGGCACGGCGGGAATGTAGCCATGTGAAATGGGGTCGCCAGCGCGTTAGCTTCTCAGCATGGCAGATCGCACGGCGTGGCGGCTCCTCGGGGCGGCGCAACCGTATTGGGGGCTTTTCCTTCTGGGGCTGATGGCCACCCTGCTGGCCTCGCTGCTCGACGGCGTCACCCTGGTAATTCTGGTGCCCCTCCTCAAGGCCCTGTTCGGCACCGCGGGCGCCCTGGCGGGACAGGGGACCATGCTCGAGCAGGGCACCGACCGGCTTCTGGGTCCGCTGGTGGCCGGGCTGTCGTCCAGAGAAGTGGCGGGGCGCCTGGTCGTGGTGCTCCTGTCGGCGCTGGTCGTCAAGAACCTGATGCAGTATGTGGCCAACCAGCTCTCGGTGGCGGTCCAGGAGGGGCTGGTGCGGGACCTCCGGATCAAGCTGTACCGCCATCTGCTCACCCTGGACCTCAATTTCTTCCAGCGAACCCGCGCCGGACAGCTCATCTCGGGCGTGATGGTGGACGCGGACCGGGTCAAGCAGGCGGTGACGGCTTCGCTCGCCGCGCTGTTCCAGAACTCGGTGGTCATCTTCACCACCGTCGCGATCATGGCGTTCATCTCGCTCCGGCTCACCCTGATCACGCTTGCGGCGGCGCCGATTCTGGTGCTGGGGATCCGGGCGCTGCTGACCCGGCTGCGGCGCCACTCGAGGCTGTGGCACCAGGAACAGGCAGAGCTCACCGCCACGATCACCGAGCGCCTGGGCGCGATGAAGCTGATCCGGGCCTATGGAGGCGAGGAGGTGGAAGCGAGCTTCTTTGCCGAACAGGCCAGCCGGTACCGGAAGCGGGTCCAGCGCACCCAGCGCTATTCCTCGATGACCAGTCCGGTGAGCGAGGTCTTCGGTGGCCTGCTGCTGATCCTGATCATCTGGTCCGCGGCCAATCCCTCGCTCAGCGGGGTTACCCTCGGCGCCGGGGCCACCATCGGCTTTCTGGTGGCGGCCCTCAAGCTCATGTCTCCCCTCAAGTCGATTTCGCAGTTCCCGGCGTCGTGGGCCATCGCGGTCACCAGTGCCGAACGGGTGTTCGGGATTCTGGACGAGCCCGCGACGGAAGTGGATGGGCCCGATGCGCAGCTCGCCACGTTCCAGCGGGAGATTGTGTTCGACCGGGTGAGCTTCGCGTACGAGGCCGGCAATCCGGTCCTTCGGGAGGTGTCGTTCACGGTGCCCAAGGGTAGTGTCACCGCCATTGTGGGACCCTCCGGCGCCGGCAAGACTACGTTGCTCGAGCTGCTGCCCCGGTTCCACGATCCCGTGGAGGGGGAGGTACGGCTCGATGGCGTCGCACTCCCGGCACTCACCCGGGCCTCGCTGCGGTCGCACCTGGGTGTGGTGAGCCAGGACACGGTGCTGCTCAACGACACCGTGCGCGCCAATATCGCCTACGGCCGCCCGGGGTCCAGCGCCCAATCGGTGGAGGCCGCGGCCAGCGCCGCGAACGCCCATGATTTCATAGCGCAATTGCCTCAGGGCTACGACACCCTGCTCGGAGAACGGGGCACCCGGCTCTCCGGGGGCCAGCGCCAGCGCATCGCGATTGCTCGAGCGCTGCTGCGCGATCCGCCCATTCTCCTCCTGGATGAGGCGACCAGCGCGCTGGACACCGAATCGGAACGCCTGGTGCAGAACGCCATCGAGCGCCTGATGAAGGATCGGACGGTGCTCGTCGTCGCGCACCGGCTTGCCACGGTCCTGGACGCGGATGAGATCCTGGTGCTTGATGGCGGCCGGTTGGTGGAGCGGGGCAGTCACGCGGCGCTGGTAGCGGAGAACGGACTCTATCGCCGGCTCTACGACTTGCAGTTCCGCGGCGCGGAGGTGATGGCATGACGCCCCCGGCGGTGCTGGTTGTGGCGGCCTTCGACGACGGTCCGCACGCCCACGCGGCCCAGCGGTGCCGGGCGCTGGAGCGGCTGGGCTGCAAGGTGGACGCATTCGATCTGCTGAAGCGTCCCGGACTGATTGGCCGCCTGACCGGGAGCGATCTGCGGTCCCGGCTTCGGAAGGCTGTGGAAACCGCTCATGCGCGACTGGTGCTGGTGATCGGGGGACCCGAACTCGAGCCGCCCGCCGTCGAGCAGCTCCGGCGCGACACCGGGATTCCCTGGGTCAACTGGTTTCCCGACGACATGCGCACCGCGGACGAAGTGGTCCGTCTCGCGCCGGCTTACGATTCGGTGTTCGTCTCCGGATCCGATGTGGCGATGCGGCTCGAGTCGGCCCTGCACCGGCCCATCGAGGTCGTGCCGCCCGCGGCGGACCCCTCGGTCTACCGACCGCTCCGATCCAAGGATCAGTACCGGGCCACCGTGGTGTTCGCGGGCTCCGCCACGGCCCGGCGGGAGACGTTGCTGAGCGGGCTGGTTGGGTTCGGGCTGGCTCTCTGGGGTCCCGGCTGGCGGCACACCTCGCTCCGGGACTACTGCCGGGGGGAAGTCCCCAGCACCGAAGACTACGTGCGCGCCTATGGCGGGGCGTCAGTGGCGGTGAACATCCATCACACCGCCGGCGGCAACGGCGACGGCGAGGCATGCGTGAATCAGCGGCTCTTCGAGGTGGCGGCGATCGGGGTGCCCCAAGTGGTGGACTATCGCGGGGATCTGACTCGGCACTTCAAGCCGGGCCGGGACCTCATTGTGTTCCACGATGCCGATGGGCTCAGGTCGACCGTCGCGGCGGCGCTTCAGGACTTGCCGGCGGCAGAGTTGACCGGGGTGAGTGCGCGGCGGGAGGTGCTGACGCGGCACACCTACATGCATCGGCTGAAGATTATTCTGGATGCGGTGACGGGCGGACAGTGAGGACGGTGAGGACAGACCTCACCGTCCCCACCGCCCGTCTCTCACGTCGCGGTACAAGGCCAAGTACTCCTCCGCCATCCTGCGGTGGGTAAACAACGTCGTCACCCGCGCCCGGCAGGCCTCCGGATCCAGCCGTGCAATGCCCGGCCGAAGCGACACCAGCTCGTCCAGTGTGTCACCCAGCAGGCCAGCCTCCAGCGCCACGATTTCCGGTAGCGCGCCGCGCCGGGTTCCGAGCACCGGCGTGCCGCTTACCATCGCCTCGATCAGCGTCAGCCCGAAGGGTTCGTCCCAGCGCGCCGGCATCCAGAGGCAGGCCGCGCCGGCCAGCAGCTCACGCTTCCGCTCTCCGCCCACCCGCCCCACGGTCCGCACTCCGGGCCGGAGCAGCGTCCTCCAGGTTCCGGCCACCACCAGCCGGCGCCGGGTTCGCCGGGCACCCTCAACCGCCCATTGTAAGCCTTTGGCGGTGTGATGTCTGCCGAGGAAGAGGTCGTAGCCGTCCTTGCTCGCCCGGAAGCGATAGTCCGCAGGGTCGAGGCCGTTGTAGACGTAGGCCCCGGCCCCGCTCCGCCGCGCGTGATCCCGGCTCAGGGCAACCATGTGCGGGGGATAGTGCGGCCGAGTGGCGGTGCCGTGAAGCGTCCACAGGGTCGGAACGCCGGGGACCGAAATGGGGCGGTGGGCGTGGAGCACGTCGACGCCGGGGGGCAGCACGGGCCGCGGATCGAAGTTCACGGCTTCCGCGGCCGCGGGATCCACCGGAATGAGGCGGGCCTCCGGCACCCGGGAGCCAGGCCCCGCCAGCAGCACCACTTCATGGCCGAGCTCCGCCAGTCCGCGCGCGAGCCAGACCACCACTCGCCCGGTACCGCCGTAGCGCTCGACGGGCAGCCGGCCGTGATAGAGGAGGGCAATTCGCATCGGCGGGCAAAGTACCACGGGATTACCTTTCGCGCGTGCCGCCCGTCTACTCCGGCGTCCGCGTCCTGCTCGTTGCGAAGTTCAACCTCCGCTATCATCGCACCGGCATCGCGCTCCGCGACACCCTTCGGGCCATGGGGTGCGAGGTGGCCTGGGTCGAAGAGCGGACCCGGGGATTGAACGCGCTGCTCCGGCGCTCGCTCCCCCGCCGGCTTGAATCGGCGGTGAGGCTCCACCGCCCGGACCTGGTGCTGGTGTTCAAAGGAGCCAGGCTCCCGACTGAGGCAATCGACCGCCTTCGCCCGCTCGCCCGGGCCCCCTGGGTCAACTGGTTTCCCGACAGCCCCCACCAGCTCGACCTCTCGCTCCGGATCGGCCGTGCCTACGATCGCTGCTTCATCTTCGACACCTCCATGGTGGAACGGCACCGGGTCCTGGGACGCCGTGCCGACTACCTCGCCGAGGGATTCGATCCGGAGTACCATCGCCCGCTGCTCGACCCGAGGCCGCGCGCAAGGATCGCGTTCGTGGGCACCAAGGAGCCGTACCGGGCCAGGGCGCTCCAGGTGGCGGCCGATCTTGGCTTGACCGTGCGCGGGCCCGGCTGGCCCGGCGGACCGGTCTATGGAGACGATTTCGTCCGGGCATTCTCCAACGCCGACATCGGGCTCAACATTCATCAGTTTTTCGGCGAGCCCGCCGACGCGGGGCGCTACGGCACCGGGGCCAACCGCCGGGTGTTCGAGCTGGCCGGCATCGGCACGGCGCAACTCTGCGACGCCAAGGCGGACATCGCGAGGAATTTCGTGGAAGGTTCTGAGATTGTGCTCTTCCGCGGCCCGTCGGAGCTTCGGGCTCGGGCCATCGAGTTACTGGAGTCCCCGGCGGAGCGGGTGGTCATCGCCGAGCGGGCCCGCGCTCGCGCGCTCCGGGAGCACACCTGGCGCCACCGCCTCGATGAGCTGCTCACGGTGTCCCTCCGATGAAGATTTCCGGGTTCACCATCGTGCGGAACGCCGAGCGGCTGGATTTTCCGGTCGAGGCGAGTATCCGCTCGATTCTTCCGATCGTCGACGAAATGGTGGTGAATGTCGGGCGGTCCGAGGACCGGACCCTGGACCTCGTCCGGGCCATCGCCGATCCCCGGATCCGGATCGTGGAAACCGAGTGGGATTTCAGCCGCGGCGAGTCGGTGCTGCGGGAGGAGACGCTCCGTGCGATGCGGGCATGCCGTCACCCCTGGGGTGTCTGCATCCAGGCCGACGAGGTGCTCCACGAGTCCGGGGCGCCCCGCTTGGTCGAAGCCATCGAAGCCGCCGACCTGGATTTTCGGGTCGAGGGGCTGCTGGTGCGGTATCATCACATTTTCGGCGATCCGGGGACCGAAGCGGTAAACCGCAGGTGGTACCGCCGCGAGGTCCGTGCGGTGCGGCTCGATCCGGTGCTGGGCCTGGCTCCGTACCGCGACGCGCAGGGATTCCGGGTCGGGCCTGAGCAGCGGAAGGTCCGCGCGCGGGTGGCGGATTCCGACATGTTTCACTACGGCTGGTTGCGCTCCGCGGCGGCGCTGCGCGCTCGCGGGGAGGTGGACCGGAGCCTCTACCCCGGCCGCTGGGTTCCCCCCAGCGACCAGGCCGCGGTGCTCCGGTGGTTTCCCGGCCTTCGGCCTTTTCACGGCAGCCATCCGCTGGTGGCGCAGGAATGGGTCGCGGCCCACGCCAGGGACCCCGAGCGCGTGGTGACACCGCCATTCTTCCACATCGAGCAGCTGAGATTCTATGCGTCGGACCTGGTAGAACGGGTCACCGGCACCCGGCCGTTCGAGTTCCGCAACTACACCCTGGTGTAGCATGGACGACATTCGCTGGTTTGCCCCCAACCACTACTGCGCGCTTCCGGTGCCCACGCTCCGGGAATCCGGCCTGAGGATCGCCCTGAACCACGACGCGCCGGCCGGCGTGGCCGTTGCCGCCGACGGGCAATGTGCCGTCGAGGCATTTGAATACGCCGAGCGGCACCGGTGTCCGCTCGTGTTGTACCTCTGGGATCTTCCCCCCTGGCGACTGGGACGGGGGCATCCCGACTATGTGTTCCTGTTGCGGGGTCGCGTCCGGCGGCTTCCGCGGCCGGGGGACCGCTACCCGGAGCGCGCCGGTTACTACAGCCGCCTCCGCTTCGTCGCCCGGCGGGCGGAGGAGGTCTGGTGCCCGTCGGAGAACACGGTGCGGGACGTACAGGGGCGCTGTCGCGTGAGGGCGGAGCGGGTGCCGTTCTGCTACGACTCCAGCCGGTTCCGCGACGTTACCAGCCACCGGTCCCCGGGAACCCGGTCCCTGGTCTCCTTGCTCTCGGTGTCGCGCCTCGTGCCACACAAGAATCACGCGGTCATTCTCCGCGCCGCCGCACGGCTCGATCCTCGGCCCGAGGTCACCTTGGTCGGCCAGGGGCCCGAGGCGGCAGCGCTCCGCGGGCTTGCCCGGGAGCTTGGGGTGACGCTCCATCTCACCGACACCTGGGCCTCGGACGACGAAGTCGTCGCAGCGTACCGCGCCGCGAGCGTCGTGGTCTGCCCCAGCCGATTCGAGGGGTTCGGCCTCACGCCCCTGGAAGGGCTGGCGATGGGCGTGCCGGTCGTCGCCTCGGACATCCCGGCGCATCGCGAGTTGGTGAGCGGTGCGGTGCACTTCTTCCCACCCGAAAACGACAAGGAGCTGGCCGGCGCGCTGACCGAAGCGATCGCGCCGGCGGGCGGCCAACCGTCCCGGTCCGGAACCTCCCAGCCGGCCGTGCTCTCCAGCCTGACCATCGAGGCCTGCGCGGCGCGATTCCTCCCCGGCCTCACGCGGTTGCTGGAGGCGAGGCGGTGACCGCCGGGCCCGACCTCCTTCTCACTTTCGACTTCCCGCCCCTGGGCGGCGGGATCGCGCGCTGGATGGCCGAGCTGGCTCTCGGATATCCGCCCGGCGGCCTGATCGTCTCCACCGGTTCTGCCCCCGGCGCGGCCGAGTCGGACGCCCGCTTCCCCAACCGGATCGACCGCCTCGCGGTGCCGGCTACGCGGCTCAAGACGCTGCGCGGCCTCGTTCTCTGGAGCCGGCGGGTCACCGCGCTGACGGCGGAGCACTCGGTGCCGTTCATCTGGTGCGGCAACATCCGGCCGGCCGCCTATCCGGCGAAGTGGGCCCGCGACCGGAGCGGAATTCCCTACGGGGTCATGGTATACGGCGGCGATCTTCTCGCGCTCCGGCACAACTATCAGGAATCCCGCTTCAAGCGCCTGGCCGCGAAAAGCCTGCTGGGAACCGCGGAGGTGCTGGTCGCCATCAGCCGCTTTACCCACGACCTGGCCTGCGACGTCCTGCGGGAGCTGGGCCTGCCTGAGCGCACCGGTCGGGTGCGGGTGGTTCCGCTCGGCACCGACCCCGGAGTTTTCCGGCCCGGCCTCGACCCGGTGCCGCTCGCCGAGCGTTACGGGTTGCCGGCGGGACGATGGCTGCTGACGGTGGCGCGACTGGTGCCGCACAAGGGGATCGATACGACCATCAAGGCGCTGGCGCTGCTCGCGCCCCGCCACCCCGACCTCCGCTACGCCATCGTCGGCCAGGGCGCCTACCGGCCCGCGCTGGAGTCGCTGGCCCGTGAACATGGCGTGGGGGATCGGGTGCACTTCCTGGCGGACATGAGCGATGTCGATCTCCCGCTGGCCTACGCGATGGCCGAGGTCTATGTGGGGGTGTCGCGGCTCACGGCCCGTGATGTGGAAGGATTCGGCATCGCGTTGCTCGAGGCCTCGGCCAGCGGCAAACCGGTCGTGGCGGGGCGTAGCGGCGGGATGCCGGATGCCGTGCGGGAGGGTGAAACCGGACTGCTGGTCGATCCGGAGGACGCCGAAAGCGTGGCCCGCACCATTGAGGCCCTGCTGGAGGACCCCGCGCGCGGCAGGGCTCTTGGCGCGGCCGGGCGCCGCGCGGTCGAATCCTTCTACAACTGGCCCCGGGTGGTGGCCGATCTCCGCGCCATCAGCGCTACGGCCAGGTCTGCTCGGCCCTGATCGCATGGGTGGGACAGGCGGTGAGAAGGTAGTCTCCCAGCGGAGACCACCATTGCTTTTCCTCCTTCGCTACTGCCAGCCCGTCGAATCCCATCTCGAAGACCTCCGGGGCCCGCGCCACGCAGGCCCCGCAGCCGACGCAAAGCGTGCGATCCACTTTGACGCTGACCTCGCGCTGGGGATGGATGCCGGGTGGCAGATCCTCGAGGCCGTGGGGCAGGCGGTCGAGCGCCTCATTCATGGCCCGGTAGCCCTCCTCGAGCAGGAACGGCGTCCGGTTGAACGCGAACATCGACACCCGTTCCACCCGGGGCCGCACCAGCACGACCGGGGGCTCCGACCAATCGTTGAGGTGCTCGGCCGCCAGCGTCTGCATTACGATCTCGAGACCCCGGCTGTACGTGGCCACGAATCCCTTCCGCTCCACGCCCTTGCGTTCCACCCGCGTGCCGCCCACGTCTACCGCGATGATGGGCACGCGCGAAATGGCGAGGGCGGCCCGAACCGGGAGGTTCTCGAGCACCGCGCCGTCGATGCAGTAGCGGCCGAGGATGGCGCGGGGCGGCAGGATGCCGGGGAGTGCGCAGGAGGCGAACACCGCATCGGCCACCCGGGCGTCCCGGAGGCCGGGCAGGCCCCAGAGCACCTGCTGCCCGGTGTTGAGGTCCACCGTGTTCACTACCAGCCGGCGGGTGAGTTCCGTAAACGTGATGTCACCCACCAGGGAGCGGATCAGGTGGTCGAGCGGCTCGCGGCGGTAAATCGCGGGGGCGAGCATGCGCTTGAGCGCCATGTCGATATGGGCGATCCGGAACACGTCGGTCCGAACCACTTTGAGCGCCCGCTCCTCCATGACCGGCACCGGAATCCGGCAGGCCCACGCCGCTGCCACCAGGGCGCCCATGCTGCAGCCGATTACCGCCTGGGGCGTGAGTCCCCGTTCCTCCAGGGCCCGGAGGACGCCGATATGGCTCAGGCCCTTGAGCCCGCCGCCGCCGAGCACCAGGTTGAACTGGGGAGAAGCCACCATGGAGAGCATATTACCAGCATGACCCCGGTCTCCGCCGCCGTCGGCTCCGGTTACGATGTTCGCGCGCTCCGGGAATCGGAATTCCCCGGCGCCGACCACCAGATATACCTGAACCACGCGTCGACCGGTCCGCTGCCCGAGCGGACCCGTCGCGGCCTCGATGAGTTCATGGCAAACCGGGTCTTACCCTTCGGTCATTCCGATGAGCGGCTTCAGGGCATCCTGGCCGACGGGCGCCGCTGCGCGGCCCGTCTGATCAACGCCGACATATGCGAGATCGCCCTCGCCACCAACACCAGCTTCGGCCTGAATCTGGCGGCGCGCATGCTGCCCTTCGAGCCGGGAGACATCGTGTTGGTGAGCGAGGCGGAGTTCCCCGCCAACGTCTTCCCGTGGCGGCAGCTCTCGGATCGGTCTGTCGGCATGGAGCTGGTACCGGTCACCCCGCAAGGCTGGCCCGACGAAGCGCGGATCAAGGAACGGATGCAGGATCGGAAGGTGCGTGCCCTGGCGATCTCCCACGTACAATTCCACAACGGTTACACCGCCGATCTCGACCGCCTGAGCGAGGCCGCCCGCGACAGCGGAACCTGGCTGGTGGTAGACGCCATCCAGGCGCTCGGCCAGCTGCCCTTCGACGTCCGGAAAACCCCGGTGGATATCCTGGCCTGCGGCGCGCAGAAGTGGCTGCTGTCGCCCTGGGGCTCGGGGTTCGTATATGTGCGACGCGAGCTGGTGCCGGAGCTGGTGTCGCCCTTCGCGGGATGGAGCGCGTTCGAGGGGACCGCGAACTACGCCACGCTGGGCGACTACAGCGGCGCGCTCCGCAACGATGCGCGCCGCTTCGAGCTGATCACGCTCCCCTTTCAGGATATCCTGGGGATGAACCACGCCCTCGACCTCCTCGACGAGCTCGGCGTGGCGCGGATCGCCCGCCACCTCGAAGCCATCGGCCGGCCAGTGCTGGAGTGGGCTGACCGCCGGGGCGTGGGGGTGGTCTCGCCGAGGGGGCCCAGGAGCTCCGGCATGGTCTGCCTCTCCGCGGCTGACCTGCCGGAGGGCCTGGCGACGCTCAAGTCGGCGGGCGTGGCCACCTCGGTTCGCGAGGGCGCGCTCCGGCTGGCGCCCCACTGCTACAACACCATCGAGGAGATGAGCCGCGTGGCCGATCTGCTCGACCGATCCTCCTTCTGAAAGGAGCCCATGCCTACACTGAAAGACACGCTTGCATCCGGGTACGCCTTTGCCGCGCCGGTCGTCACGCTGGGCGGGGCGATCGACGGGTCGACCGTGGTGCAGGAACCCAAGGTCGCGATTCCCACTGCCATGCTGAACCGGCACGGGCTGGTGGCCGGGGCCACGGGCACCGGAAAAACCAAGACTCTTCAGCTCATGACCGAGCAGTTGTCGGCGCAGGGGGTGCCGGTGTTTGTGGCCGACGTCAAGGGGGACGTGTCCGGACTGGCCGCGCCGGGAGTGCGGAGCCCCGGCGTCGACGAGCGGGCCACCGCGATCGGCTCGGCCTGGGCTCCGACCGCATTTCCGATCGAATTCGTGAGCCTTACCGGGAAGACCGGCGCGCAGCTCCGGGCCACGGTCGCGAGCTTCGGTCCGCTGCTGCTCAGCAAAGTGCTCGGACTCAACGAGACCCAGACCAGCGTGCTCACGCTGGTGTTTCGGATTTGCGACGACCAGCGGCTGCCGCTGCTCGACTTCGCCGACCTTCGGGCGGTGCTGAAATTTCTCTCCGGCCCTGAGGGCAAGCCGCTGCTGGCCGAAATGGGGGGGATGTCGGCGGCCACGGTCGGTGTGCTGCTGCGCCAGATCGTCGAGCTCGAATCGCAGGGTGCGGCGCAGTTCTTCGGCGAGCCTGAATTCGACGTGCGGGACCTGCTTCACACCACCTCCGACGGAAGAGGCGTGATCACGGCCCTCGAGCTCTCCGATGCACAGGACAAGCCCGCGCTCTACTCCACGTTCATGATGTGGATGCTGGCCGAGCTGTACCAGACCCTTCCCGAGGCCGGCGATCTTCCGAAGCCCAAGCTGGTGTTCTTTTTCGACGAAGCGCACCTGTTGTTCCGGGACGCCTCCAAGGCCTTCCTCGACCATGTGGAGCAGGTGGTCCGACTGATACGTTCCAAGGGAATCGGGATCTTCTTCGTCACCCAGACGCCCAAGGACGTGCCGGACGACATCCTTGCCCAGCTCGGCAACCGGGTGCAGCACGCGCTCCGCGCCCATACTCCCGACGACGAGAAGAACCTGAGGGCCACGGTGCGGACCTACCCGAAGACGGAGCTATACGACCTGGCGGAGACGCTCACCTCGCTCGGGATCGGGGAGGCGATCGTCACTGGCCTGAGCCCCAAGGGCGTGCCCACCCCGGTGATTGCTACCCGGCTGCTGCCTCCCCAGTCGCGCATGGGGCCGCTGACGGCTGAGGAGTTCCAGAAGGAGTTTGCCGAGTCGGACCTGATGCGGGAGTATGGCAACCCGGTCAACCGGGACAGCGCCTGCGAGATGCTCGCCAAGCGGCTGGAGCAGGCGGGTCCCCCGCCGGCGCCACCGGAAACGCCGAGGCGGCCGGCGGAGCCCGCGCCCCCGAGCCGGAGCGCGGGAAAGGGGGCCATCGGAACGCTGGCCGCCGCGCTCACCAGCAGCACGGCGCGGACCGTCGGGAGGGAGCTGGTTCGCGGGATTTTCGGAATGCTGGCCGGAAAGCCGGCCCGGAAGACCACCCGGTCGCGCTGGTAGCCGTCACTTCTTGGTGACGGCCTCCTCGCGCAGCACCTTCTTCGCAAACCAGAAGACGATGAACGCCACCAGGAGGAAATCGATCAGGGCGCCGACCACCTGACCGGTGCCGAACTGGAAGAGCGGCTGTTCCGGCGTGCCGCCGACCTTGAGCACCGCCTTCCGCCAGTCTTCGCCCGCGGCGCCCAGCAGCGGCGCCAGCAGCGGCATCAGGATTCCTTCCACGAACGCGGTCACCACCGCGTTCAGTTTTCCGCCGATCACCACGGCGATGGCCAGGCCAATGACTCCATACTGCTTCAGGAACGCCATGAATTCCTTGAGCATGGCACGATCCTCCGTAGGTAGTTGGGACGGTCAGCCGGCGTCGATCATGGCGTAGTGCTTTTTCCCCTTCTGGAGCACGATGAAGCGATCGGCCAGGAGATCGAAGGTACCGAGGGCGCGCTCGGCGGCCAGTTTTTCGCCATTGACGCTGTAGCCGTTGCCCTGAATTCCCCGCCGGGCGTCGGCCTTGGAGGTGGCGAGGCCCGCGCCGACCAGGGCGTCGACGACCGGATACCCGGCCTCGAGTTCTATTCGGGAGACGGGAAGCGCTTGGACCTCGTTGGCCACCGTCCACAGGGCCATTTCGTTGGCGTTCCGGATATCGGCCCTGCCAAACAGAATGTCACTCGCGTGGAGGACGCCTTCGAGAAACTCTTCCCCATGAACGTGTCTTGTCATCCAGACTGCTAACCACCGTTGGGCGTCACGTTTCCCCGGATTGGCAGCGTGCTGCGCAACCAGTTCCGCAGCATCCCTGACCGGCAGGTCGGTGAAGAGCTTCAGAAAGCGCTCAACGTCCCGGTCGTCGGTGTTGAGCCAGAACTGGTAGAACTTGTACGGGGTGGTCTTGCCCGGATCCAGCCAGATGTTGCCCGCTTCGCTCTTCCCAAACTTGCCACCCGAAGCGGTGGTGAGCAGCGGCGAAACCAAGCCATGCACCTGGGTCTGCTCCCGTCGGCTGATCAGCTCGATCCCGGCCGTGATGTTGCCCCATTGGTCGCTGCCGCCCACCTGGAGCTCGCAGCCTCCCGTCCGGAAGAGATGATGATAGTCGTAGGCCTGAACCAGCATGTAGGCGAATTCGGTGAAGGAAATTCCGGTATCCATCCGGGATTGTACCGATTCCTTCTGCAGCATGTAGTTGACGGTGAAGTGCTTGCCGGTATCTCGAAGGAACTCCATCAGCCCGAGCGGGCGCAGCCACTCGGCGTTGTTCTGAATTCGAGCGGCGTTATTGCCCTCAAAGGAAAGGAAGCGGCCCAACTGCGCACCGATGGCCGCGGCGTTCGCGTCGATCTGCTCGATCGGTAGCACGGGACGCTCGCTACGCTTGCCGCTCGGGTCACCCACCAGGGCGGTCCCTCCGCCGACGAGGGCGATGGGTGTTCCGCCCAGCTGCTGGATCCAGTGCAGCACCATCACGGGGACCAGATTGCCGACGTGGAGGGAGTCGGCGGTCGGATCGAAGCCTACGTACGCCGTGATGGGGCCCTTGGCGAGCCGCTCGCCCAGGCCCGGGGTGGCGCCGTGGAGGAGGCCACGTGCAGCCAGGATTGAGAGGAGGTCGGACATCAGGGCCAATATAGAGCGGGGACCAGTGACCGGTAACCGGTAACCGGTCACCCCCTCGGACCTCCCTTATCTTCCAGCCATGGCCCGAAAGCTCCTCCCCGCCCGCCTCACCCGCTGGTGGCATACGCCGCGTCGCCGCCGCAACATCCTGGTCGGCTTGTGCGCGCTCCTGCTGTTCGGCACCGCGGTCCTGGCCGGGGGCTGGATGCGGGTCTGCGCCGGCGGCGCCTGCCCCTCCATTGCCGGCCTCGACAATTACGATCCCGACCAGGCCTCCAAGGTCTACTCCGCCGATGGCCGGCTGATGACCGACTATGGACAGCAGCGCCGAACGGTGGTGCCGCTCAAGCAGATGTCGCCCGCCGTGGCGGCCGCCTTCCTGGCGGTGGAAGACCGCCGGTTCTACCGGCATCACGGTATCGACTGGGTTCGCTTCTTCGGCGCGATCAAGTCCACGATATTCGGGCGGAAGCAGGGATTCTCCACCATCACCATGCAGCTCGCGGGCAACCTCTGGCCCGACATTATCAACCGGAACCAGCGGAAGGGCTTCAAGGGCATCTCGCGCAAAATCCGCGAATCGCGCATGGCGCTGGAAATCGAGCGGAACTACTCCAAGGACAAGATTCTCGAGCTGTACCTGAATCAGATCGACCTCGGCAACCGGGCCTTCGGAGTGGAAGCGGCCGCTCAGCGCTACTTCGGCAAGTCGGTTCGCTCCCTGAACGTGGCCGAGGCAGCCATGCTGGCCGGCCTGCCCCAGGCCCCCGCTACCTACAATCCGCGGAAGAGCCCGCGCCTGGCGGTGCGGCGCCGGAACCTGGTGATCGGCATGATGGAACAGTGGGGCAAGCTCTCCCACGAATCAGCCGAGGCGTGGAAGGCGTATCCGCTCAGTCTCTCCAGCCGATCCGACTACAGCGGTGTGGCCGAGTACTTCGTGGAGTACGTCCGGCAGATTCTCCAGGCTCGATTCGGCACCGATCTCTACAAGTCCGGATTCCGGATTTACACCACGCTCGATCTGGACATCCAGCAGGCGGCGGAGCGCGCGCTGGAAACCCAGCTGCAAAACATCGAGGACGGCGGGACCGGCCCTTACCCGCACAAAACCTACCGGCAGTATCTCGACCAGCGCACCGACGCGACGCCCGACCCCGGCGCCGAACCGTTCAGCCCCTATCTCCAGGGCATGATCGTCACGCTCGACGCCGATTCCGGGTATATCCGCGCGATGGTGGGCGGGCGGGACTTCGAGGACAACAAGTACAACCGGGCCACCCAGAGCTTGAGGCAGGCCGGCTCGACCTTCAAGCCGTTCGTGTACGCCGCCGCCATTCGCGCCGGGATTCCACTCTCCTCGATCTGGGAAGACTCACCGGTTTCCGTCGAGATCCCCGATCAGCCCACCTGGGAGCCCAAGAACTACGACAGCAAGTTTGCCGGCTTCATGACGATGCGGGAGGCGATCCGCCAGTCGCGCAACACGGTGGCGGTGAAGGTGGGGCTCAGGCTGGGTGAGGACGCGGTCATCGCGGAGGCGTCCAACTTCGGCATCAACACCCGCATTCCGCGAGTGCCCTCGATCTTCATCGGATCGGCGGATGTCTATCCCATCGAGCTGGTGGGCGCCTACACCGCCTTCGCCAACATGGGCGTGCTTGCGACGCCCAACGCCATCCTCCGGGTCGAGGATCGCGATGGCAACATCATCTGGCAACCCGAAATCCGGCAGAAGCGGGTGATGGATCGGGAACATGCCTGGCTGATCCTGGATGCTCTGCGCGACGTGGTCCGGCGGGGCACGGCGGCGGGGGTGTTTTCCCGGGCGGGGTTCACCATCCCCGCCGGCGGCAAAACCGGCACGACCAACGACGGCATGGATGTCTGGTTTGTGGGATTCACGCCCGACCTGGTTACCGGGGTCTGGATGGGCTTTGACAAGAAGACCAAGATCAAGGGCAACGCCCAGGGCGCTCAGCTGGCGGCGCCGGCCTGGACCATGATGATGAATCAGGTATACGAGCGGCGACGGAGGCCGGCGGGGTGGGGCATGCCCGACGGGCTCATCCAGGCCGATATCGACGAAGGCACCGGCAGCCTCGCAACACCCTTCTGTCCCCGCACCAGCGTGATCCGCGAGTACTACTACCCCGGCACCGAGCCGACCGAGCGCTGCGCGCTGCACAGCCCGTTCCGCGGCGGGTGGTGAGGCCCCTCCGGCTCCGAGCCCGCTGGGCGGTACCGGTAGACACTCCAGTCATTCCCGATGCCGCGATCCTGATCGGCGCCGACGGCCGCATCGCGGCGGTCGGTCCTGATGCGGCGGTTCCCACTCCGCACCACGCCCGGGCGCTCGATCTGGGGAGCGCAATCCTCATCCCCGGCCTGGTCAACGTCCATACCCATCTCGAGCTCACCGGGTTCGACGACCTCGCCCCTGGGCTGGCATTTCGCGAGTGGATCCTCACGATTCGCGAGCGCAAGCAGCGCCGAAGCCCGGCGGAATTCCTGGCGGCCGCCCGGGCCGGCATTCGGGACTGCTGGGCTGCGGGCGTCACGACCGTCGCCGACACTGGCGACTCCGGCGCGGTGCTTCGGGCCCTCGCCGAGCTGGACGGCAGCGGGATCGTCTACCAGGAAGTCTTCGGGCCGCACCCATCCCAACTCGACCGGAGCTTCGCTGATTTGGAGGCGCAGATGGAGGCGCTCCTGCCCCTCGCTCGGGGGCGGCTCCGCCTCGGGGTATCGCCCCATGCACCGTACACGGTGAGCGGGCCACTCTATGCCCGCGTGGCGCAGTGGGCGCGGTCGCGGAGCCTCCCGATCGCGGTGCACATTGCCGAATCGTCGGCGGAGAGCGAATTCGTCATCCATGGCACCGGGCCGTTTGCCGCTGCGTGGCGGGAGCGGGGCATCCCCCCGATAGGTCATTCCACTCACCAATCGTCTCCCCCGTCCTCCCCGTCCCCCCCGTCCCCCCCGTTCTCGCCGGTTCACTGGCTGGACCAGCACGGGGTGTTCGGCGCTGATACCCTCTGCATTCATGCCATCGAGGTCTCCGACCGGGATATCGGCTGGCTCGCGGCCCGGGGCGTGGCCGTGGCGCACTGCCCGGTCTCCAACGCCCGCCATGGGCACCGCGCCGCGCCCCTCCGGGCCCTTCTCGCCGCCGGGATCCGCGTCGGTCTGGGCACCGATTCGGTCGCCAGTGTGGGGAGACTGGATCTCATGGCCGAAG
>JAYUAL010000384.1:0-3563 GCA_043741355.1 Gemmatimonadales bacterium
CATGCCGACCTCTTTTTGTCGAAGATTCGTCAACCGCCAAGGGCCCGTTTCGTGTACTCGGACAGCACCAGCGTCCCGCTGATCTCCGCCCGCGCGGCCAGCAGCTCCGGCCACCCTTCGGTCCCGGCCCAGAAGATCTCCTTGAGCCGTCGCACCGCGTCGGGATTGTATCCCGCCAGCTTCTTCGCGAACTCACCCACCCGGAAGTCCAGCGCCGGTTGGGTATCCAGCAGCTCCGAATACAGCCCGACCTCGTGAGCCCACTCGGCGCTCCGCCAGTCGGCATCCACCGCCAGGGCGGAGAAGGCCGCGAGCCCCAGCTTCTTCTCGATGACCGGCCCCACGACGAACGGACCGATGCCCACTGCCAGCTCGGAGAGCTTGATGGCCGCCTCCGGCACCGCCAGCGCATAGTCCGACGCCGCCACCAGCCCGATCCCTCCGCCCGCGGTCTTTCCTTGCACCCGCGCGACGACGAAACAGGGACAGCGGATCATCGCCAGGATGACCTGGGCGAACCCCGAGAAGAACTGCTTCCCCTCCTCCGGGCTGCTCACCGCCTTGAACTCGTCAAACGACGCCCCGGCGCAGAACGGCCCGGTCCCCTCGCTCCGGAGCACCACCACACGGGTAGCAGGGTCGGCCCCGACCCGGGTGATCGTCTCCACCAGGCGCTTGAGCAACCCCCCGGGCAGGGAGTTGCTCTTGGGGTGTCCGAAACGGACCGTAGTCACGCCGGCTTTGGTGTCGGCGGTGACGGTTCCGGCGTCGACAAGGGGGGAAGTTGCCTTGGGCTCGCTCACGGGCGCCAATCCTTATCCTGAAGAGCAATGGCAGTATATTTCAATATACTGTAAGTGCTTGCCGAGTAAGCGGATCGGAAGAAGGAGCACCCGATGACCCCTGCAGACGACAACGATCGGACCCAGGCCTTCGAGGCGCGCATCGCCCGGGGCGAAACCATCGAGCCCAAGGACTGGATGCCGGAGCGCTATCGGAAGCAGCTGGTGCGAATGATGTCCCAGCATGCGCACTCCGAAGTGGTCGGCATGCTGCCCGAGGGCAACTGGATTACCCGCGCGCCGAGCCTGCGCCGCAAGATCTCCCTCCTGGCCAAGGTGCAGGACGAGGCAGGGCACGGCCTGTATATCTACTGCGGCACCGAGACGCTGGGCGTCGAGCGCGACGACCTCATCGGCCAGCTCCTGGCCGGCACCGCGAAGTACTCCAGCATCTTCAACTATCCGACGCTCACCTGGGCCGACATGGGCACGATCGGCTGGCTGGTGGACGGGGCCGCGATCGTGAACCAGACGGCGCTGGCCAAGGCCTCGTTCGGTCCCTACGCCCGGGCCATGATCCGGATCTGCAAGGAAGAGAACTTCCACAAGCGCCAGGGCTACGAGATCATGGCCACGCTTGCCTCGGGCACGCCGGCGCAAAAGGACATGGCGCAGGACGCCCTCAACCGCTGGTGGTGGCCCTCGCTCATGATGTTCGGCCCCTCCGACAAGGACAGCCCCAACAGCGCCGAGCTGTTGCGCTGGAAAGTGAAGCAGAAGGGGAACGACGAGCTGCGCCAGCGCTTCATCAACCTGACCATCCCGCAGGCCACCGCCATCGGCCTCACGATGCCCGATCCGGAGCTCCACCAGGACGCCGAATCGGGCGACTGGATCACCGGACCGATCGACTGGGCCGAGTTTCACCAGGTGATCTCCGGCAACGGCCCGATGAACCGGGAGCGCCTGGCGGCGCGGAACCAGGCCCACGACGAAGGCGCCTGGGTGCGGGACGCGGCGGAGGCGTATGCCGCGAAGCGCGCCGCGCGGAGCCGGGAGGCGGCGTGAAGCTCTGGGAGGTGTTTACCCAGGCTGGACACGGTGCGCCGCATGAGCATGCCGGCAGTGTGCACGCCCCCGACGCCGAGCTGGCGCTGCAGAACGCCCGCGACGTCTACGCCCGCCGCGGCGAGGCCGTCAACATCTGGGTGGTGCCGAGCAGCGAGATCACCGCGTCGAGCCCGGAGGATGCCGGGCCGTTCTTCGACCCGGGCAATGACAAGCCGTATCGGCACCCTCAGTTCTACAAGATTCCGCAGGGGACCAAGGCCGAATGAGCGGGGAGCGGGGAGCGGGGAGCGGGCAGGCCCTCGCCGAGTATCTCCTGCGGCTGGGGGACGATCGTCTCGTCCTGGGCCACCGGCTCTCGGAGTGGTGCGGCCACGGGCCGGTGCTCGAGGAGGACATCGCCACCGCCAACATCGCGCTCGACCTGCTGGGCCAGGCCACGATTTTTCTCCGGATGACGGGCCAGGCGGAGGGGAAGGGCAGGGATGAAGATGCGCTGGCATACTGGCGGGACGAGAACCAGTTTCGCAACGCGTCGATCGCCGAGCTGCCGCCGGGAGACTTCGGTTGCACCATCCTCCGCCAGTTCCTCTTCAGCGCTTGGAGCTTTCACCACCTCGAGGCCCTCTCGGCATCCACCCACGCCGAGCTCGCCGCGGTCGCTGCGAAGGCGCTCAAGGAGACTCGCTACCACGTGCGGCATAGCAGCGAGTGGGTACTCCGTCTGGGCGACGGGACGGAAGAGAGCCACCGCCGGATCCAGGCGTCGCTGGACGAGCTGTGGCCCTGGACCGGTGAATTGGGCTGGCAGAATGAGGTGGACGCTGAGCTGCGCAAGACCGGCATCGTTCCCGATCTCGAGCCGCTACGGGCGCCGTGGGAAGTGATGGTGCGGGACGTCGCCGGGCGGGCGACGCTCACGATTCCGTCGGGGCCGATGCGGATGTCGCGGGGACGGCAGGGGCACCACACCGAGCATTTGGGGCATATGCTGGCGGAGATGCAGATTGTCGCCAGGAGTCATCCGGGGGCCAAATGGTGAGCGGGGAGCGGGGAGCCGGGAGCGGGACCTTCCCAGCGGGACGCGCTGCAGATGAGCTGGCGCTCGAGATTCTTGGAACCGTCAAGGACCCCGAGGTGCCGGTCCTCTCCGTCGTCGAACTGGGGGTGGTGCGCCATGTGGACGTGGCGGGCCGCGCGGTGACGGTCACCATCACGCCCACCTACTCCGGCTGTCCCGCGCTCCACGCGATCGAGCAGGACATCGAATCGGCGCTCAAGGCCGGCGGGTTCGAGACCGTCCTCATCCGCACCGAGTATGCGCCGGCCTGGACCACCGACTGGATGAGCGATCCGGCCCGGGAAAAGCTGCGCGCCTACGGCATCGCGCCGCCGGGCCATGTCACCGCGCAACTACTGGTGCCGCTCGGCGCTACGGTGCGGACCGTCTCCTGTCCCTTTTGCGGCAGCGCGAATACCTCGCTCGAGAGCGAGTTCGGGCCGACCGCCTGCAAGTCACTCCATTCCTGTCTCGCCTGCCACCAGCCATTTGAGCACTTCAAGGCTTTTTAGGCCACTTCGCGTTGTTCTCCTCAATCCGTGCCTTGACCATCCTCTTCACCAGGGTGGCTGGGAGCGGTTTGTCCGGCGGGAAGCGAATGGTCCCCTTGGACGTCTCGAAGCCCTTCAACTCGTTCCGGTGCGCGGCAATCA